>JAAYPD010000373.1 GCA_012520015.1 Methanomicrobiales archaeon | reverse complement strand
GCAGGTGTATTTGCAGCAAAAAATGCCGGGCATGAACACCTGGTCGTGACAATACATGATCCAGAAGATGCAAAAAGAGTCAGGGAACATGATCCTGATGCCATTATTATAGCTGTGCATACCACAGGCTATTCGGCTGGGGATGCAGAGATGGTCAGGCAATACACAGATATTGTCACCGCCTGTGCCTCAAGTGTTGTCCGTGAGATCTGCGGGCCTTATGCCGTACTTCAGGCAGGATCCTCAGTGCCAGTCTATGCTCTTACACCCGCTGGAAAACACCTGATTCTCCTGCGGATGGCTGCAATAGATTACCCGCTCTTTACAACCCATGCAGATCTTCCTGTATCAGGTGAGAGATGCCCTAAGCCCCTGGTCTGACAAATGTTTATTTATCACAGGAAGGAGAATTGAAAAATATGATTAGATTAATTAAGACAGGAACACTTTTTACGCTATGTATTTTTCTTGTTTCATCCCTCTCCATGGCTGCACCAGTTCCAGAAGAGATGACCTTTTTCACCGAAGAGTATCCGCCATTTAGTTACCTGGAAAATGGTGTCCCATCAGGGCTGTCGGTGGACCTCTTAAAGACCGCCTATGAAAGGGCAGGCATTACGATTAAAGACGAAGATATCAACCTGATGGCCTGGTCTGATGCATACGGGATGGTTCAGGAAAACAACAATACCGGGATATTTTCCATAGTGCGAACACCTGAACGTGAAAAACTCTTCAGATGGGCAGGACCCCTGATGCAATGTCCACTTGTCTTTTTCGCTGAAAACAAGTCCCTGAAGACAGAGAGACCTGACAATAAAGACCTCCGTGCAGTCGCTATCAAAGATGATATCGGATTTTATAAAGGCCTGGAAGCCGGAATACCGGAGGAGAAGATCTTCCAGGTGACAACCCCTGCTGAAGCTATACAACGGCTGGTAGACGAAACATCAGATGTCTGGATATATGGCCAGTATCCAGGAGAGAGCATCATTCAGACCATCGCTGAAGATCCGGATTCTTTTTTCATCCTGGACAATTTAGGCAATTTTCCTTATTATATAGCATTCAATCTGAACTCTGACCCTGAAATTATTGAAAATTTCCAGGCTGAACTGGATGCAATGAAAAAAGACCGCAAGATAGACGGAATAACTACCTATGAAAAGATTGTAGGAAAATATATCGGCCCTGGATGTACAGAGAAGTCGCATACCATGGAGCAGGTAACTAATCTTGTAAACCTGACGGCTGATGCGATGAGCCGGGATGCAACAGGAACCATTGCAGATATCCAAAGCGGGCGGCATCCATACATTGACAGAAATGATCCTTCATTATATGTGTTCATTTTTAGTACAGGAGTTGACATGATTGCAAATGCAGCCCAGCCAGAACTTGCCGGAACGAATTTTTCAGGAAAAACAGATGTATCAGGAAAGAAATTCAGGGATGAGATCGTTACAAATGCATTAAAGCAGGGTCATGGCTCAGTTCGTTATTCGTACTCAAATCCTCTTGAAACAGGGATTTTTTATAAAGAGACCTATTTCACCCTTGTAACCGGTAGTGATAAGAGACAATATATCGTGTGTGCAGGCCGGTACCTTCCCTGCGATGAGATCTAATCGACGATAACAGGTCTATCTTCTCCTTTTTTTCACGTGAAAGAGTCTT
Source organism: Methanomicrobiales archaeon (assembly GCA_012520015.1). Lineage (GTDB taxonomy): Archaea > Halobacteriota > Methanomicrobia > Methanomicrobiales > Methanospirillaceae > Methanospirillum. The sequence continues at coordinate 4,778 of JAAYPD010000373.1, read as the reverse complement.
GTCTGTTCTTCCCGTTCGAGTTCTTCCCTGGCTGCAGAGATGGTTTTTATCGACTGCTCAAGCGAAGGAATGACAACGTGTTCCAGTGCTTTGACCCTCCTGTTGATACGTTCTATCTCCAATAAAAGATGACTTAGCGCAGCTGCATTACCTGCATATGCTATAATTGCATCTACCAGGCCCTCATAAGCATCAGCAAGATCATCAATAACCATTGAAGTTCCCAAAAGGCCATATCCACGAAGGGTGAGATCGGTTCTGACATTATCTCCGGTTATCACCGGCACACGGACACCAAACAGATTCTTTTCGGAAAGTTCAATTTCTGTCTTTGACTCGACCGAATATGCTGCAATAGTAAGGTTTAGCATACCTTCAATCATGTATGCAGGGGCCAGGAGATGTCTAACCCTGCGATGACGGGCAATCAGGAGCTCATATTCAGCCTTGACGTTTGGAGAAAGCCTTGTCACTTCCATTATAAGCCCGTCAAGCTTCATCTGCAGGGTTTTATGTGATTTTATCGCAATTTTTAACCTTGTTTTTAAAATAAGCAACTCAGATTTTGTAGGCCTGACATCGCGAAGGTATGGCATCTCATATCACCAGGTGCTGCCTGATAAAGTCCGGGTTTACTCCAAACTGTTTTCCTCTTGCGATAGCCCGCAGATTCATCACTTCATACTTTTTTCGTTCAAGGTAGGAGATGATAGGCAGAACAGAAAACTGGTGACGCCTGGCAAGGCCATCAAGATGATGAAGCAACATGGTATTTACCGCAAGCACGATGGTATAGAGGGGAGTTTTATGAGCTGCCCATCTACTCCAAATAAACTCTGCAGCATCGGTATCGCAGACACTCTTATCACATCGCAGAGTTCCGAGCGCCTTTGTCAGCAATGCCAGGATGCCGGCATTGGACAGTTCATTGACGAACTCTTCCCGGTCAGTAATTCCGTACAACCTTTGAAAGTCATTTGGAGTCTTGTACCCTCCTGGGATCATATAAGGAGTGATATCTCGAACATTGCTTCCTGCACGAAGTCTGAAGATATTTCTTATGTTTTGTATGTCTATCTCAAAACGCAGGTGAGGAATGATGACATCGCCCCCCTGGTAGCCGGACTTTGCATCTGCCAGGAGATTTGAGTAGTATGCGATATAGAGATCGTTTTCAAGAGAAGCAAAGGTCCCACGTTTGTACTCACCAGAGATCCCTGATGACAGGATATGATGACCGGTCCAGCTGGAGAGATGATTAATTATCTCTGTTACGGACCGGATAGCCAGGAGCTGGTCAAGCTTTACCGGATCCAGTATTCCTGCCGGGATCAGCACAGCTCTTATCTTGTCGGGAGGTATCTGAAACTGGCAGCCACGCAGGATAAGCATGACATTTTCGATGTCATACCGCGTGAAGTAGCGTTCTGCAAGATCGCGTAACCCACCGGGTGAGATAGACAGGATATTCCGATAAGTTTTCGCAAGATTTTGGGTTAGTGCCTGTTCTATTAGCTCTATCTCATGGTATGAATGTGAGAGAGTATGTATTTCCTCATGATACCCGGATTCTCCAATAAAACGGATGAACTCTGAGAGATCCATGTTCAGGAGCCGGTTATACTGATCAGATGTGATAAGGCTCTTTTTCCGGATTATTATCCTGGTGCAGAGATACCGGTACGAGGAAGGGATTAGAAGGTATGATCTAAAGAAATGATTAAAAGTCATCCCAGTTTTTTACCTTATCTTCTATGACTACAAGAGACAGTGTTGTGAATTCATTTGTTCCATCTCCGCATTCATTCCTTGTATTCCAGGGATCTATCTTTATAGTCAGATGGACTGGACGCCTGGGGATATCATGAGGGATCATGAAACGCAGCATAAACATGGCTGATGTTCCTCCTTTAAGTGGAGGAAAGTTATCTACGACAGGAATTAAAGGAGTTTCACCAAGCCATGCTTCCACCGGCACATTCCCTGGATAAACATCATCCCCGCCCTGGTTTTTTACGATGATCCGGGGAGTTAATGATCTTCCTGCCCTTGTATAAGCAAAGTCTTTGTCAAGCGTGACCTTTTCCAAGACATAATCGTGGCATTCTGGCAGGGAAGAAATGACCATGGCAGGCGCAGAGAAAACGATGGAAGATGGATCTGTGGAATTGTCTGCAAAGGCAAAACCGGTGAACATGAGAAGCAGAATGATGCTGGAAACCTGGTAAATTTTTCTACTGTTCATAATAATACCTCAATATTCCAGAATAATTATTTATTACATATAAGGAAAGGCTTTCCTACTTGTCATTCTTATCTGTCATCACTTAAAACCGCTCCTCTTTCATATCCTTATTCGGCTATGAGAGGTGATCCTCAGATAATTGCACGAACCATGAAAAATTTGTTGCATCCGGTAAATTTGCGGTTACTCCGGACATCCTGTAGTTACCCGGGTCTTCCCCAGTAAAGCTTATACTGTTAATAAGACACCCATTAAATGAGATCAATATGGAAGGATGTTCATCGTACAGGGAGATTGACATGACTGAGGGTCGGATCGACCCGGAACGGGTTAGAAAACTTGCAGGGTGCTGGGGTGTCACGCTCACAGATGATGGAAAGGTGAGGATTCCGGTATGCAGTTATGATGATGTGCTGCCCCTTATCAGAAAGAGAAATGAATAAACCGGATGCTGATAATACCGGTCAGAGTGAGAATTTATCAAGTTAACCCTGAATTTTTTATTCACGCCATTTCCCTTCAGGAACAAGAATTTCAAACCTGGCCCCTTTTCCTTCTTCTCCAACTTCCTTTATTGAAAGACCGGTATTGACAAGATCTCCCGTGCCAGAAAAAGACCTATTCCGGTATGATTCCCATACCCCATCCCAAATATCTGCATCTTATTCTCAACCGGGATGCCTACACCGTCATCTTCACATACAATTACCAGATCATTGTCCTTTTCTATTGCGGAAAACCTGATTGAAGTTATTGTTATTCCATGTCTTACAGCGTTCTCAAGAAGGGTTGAAAAAACCTTGCGAATTATCGGATCTACAAACACCTCAAGCGACGGAGAGATATAATTGGAAATTACAATAGAACCTGCATTTACCTCCCGTTTTGCAGATTCTATGATGGAATATACAGACTGCCATCCTGAACTTGCAACGCCAAAATCCTCATACTCCCTCGTAAACCCGATCGTAGCTTCAATTCGGTTTGCAGCCTCCTCAGCTTTCATAATGTATTCGCGGGATTTTTCCGGATCATCATCGCTAAGGGCAAGTTCATGGTAATAGTATATGGCATTGAGAATATTGAGGATATCATGCCTGGTAAGCCCGGTTAAAAATCTCAGTTTCTGATTTGTCTGATTGATGGCCTCTTCCATCTGCTTTCTGGAGGTTATATCTGTAAGCTGTTCGACGATGATCTGCACATTACCATCATCATCAAGAATAGGGTTGCTCCGGCATATCAGATGCCTTTTCAGCTCAGGAACATACTTTTCCACAGTGACGATCTTTTTACTATGCATTGCCCTGGTGCTTGCACAGATCTCACAGGGCTTTGTTCGTCCGATTAGGGAATAACAAGGTTTTCCTGCAATCTCCTCATGAGACAGACCCAGTATCTCGTATCCGGCCTTATTATAACGGATTAAACTGTGATCAGGGTTTTGTATCCCGATAATGTCTGGTATCCCATCAAGCATCCCTTCAAGGATCTGGTTTGTTTTTCGAAGCTCGAACTCAAAATTTTTTCGGGCAGTAACATCCCAGACCGTCGAGATCAACAGGTTGGAGGAAGGAATCGGGATACTCATGGCACTTACATAACTTGTCTCTTCTCCTTTCCTGGTTATGGGGATATCATCCCAATGCATCCTTGACAGGTCACCACTTGCATAATCTTCCATTGCCCGTCTCTTCATTTCGTCACGAAGTTGAGGATCTTCATAAATATAATCCCAGATATTTTCAGGTTCCATGAGGGCTGCTTCTGGTATCCTGAAAATTTTTAGAAAATTCTTATTGTGATAGGAAAACCCGATATGCGGGCCCATAGAGTTTACCGCAACACCAATCGGAAGATTATCCAGGATGGTCCTGATATATGCCTCTTTCTCCCTGATCTCTTCTTCTGCTTTTTTTATATCAGACACGTCGGTGATTATTCCAATAACTCCCTGGATATCATCATTTTGATCAAGAAGGGAGGCCTTGCTGAAGATTACATCACGTAAAAGACCATCAGACAATCTTACCCTGCTTTCATATGATACAGATTTTGGAGTGTTCAAAAGCTCAATATCATTTTCCCTGTAAAAATCTGCATGGCTCTTTGGTGCAAAATCATGCACGGTCTTGCCTGTAATCTCCTCTTTGGTCAGCCCGACAAATTTCTCAAATGCATTATTGAAGAACATGTACCTGCCGGTATTATCCTTGTAAAAGACAGGACTTGGGATAGTTTCAAGCAGACGGTTAAGCAGCAGTTTCTGATTTATTAATTCCTCCTGTGCCTGGACTTCTTTTGTAATATCTGTTACATGAACCAGGTATCCGGTTACCTGATGCCTGCCATGGATCATCGGAGTTATCTGGACATCAAGCATAACCTTTCCTTCCCTTCTTGTCTCAAACAGCTTTTTCTCTTTTATAAGATCAAAGTGAAACGTGGAACGAAAACGTGTTGTCTCCCCTCTTTTTATCTGCTTAAGATTTTTTTCCGGAAGCTGGGGATCACTAAAGAGAGAAAAACCTCT
>JAAYPD010000372.1 GCA_012520015.1 Methanomicrobiales archaeon | reverse complement strand
TCACGTGTTCCGGCATACCAGTTGTAGACAAGGGCGATGATGATCGCTCCTGTGATGATCCCCATTCCTGAAATGATCGCAAGATTAAGACCTCCAACCCGCACTGCAAGAAGACCTTTCATGAAAGTTCCTGAAACAGTAAATACACCGTAAGCTGCCGTGTAAAGGAGGAACATGCCCATGGCAACATTCCAGAGTTTTTTATCCGGAATCAGATCCGGGGTTTTTGAAACCTGAACCGGTTTTGTATAACTTCTGACCTTGGATACGACCAGGTCCATCTCACTTTGTGTAGGTTTCACTGCCCATACTGTGCATGGGGAGAGCCGGAGCACAGCCTCAGAAACATCTCCCAAAACGAACCCGGCAACTCCCTTAAGGTTTGAACTACCCATAACGATCAGATCTGCCCCTACCTCGCTGGCATAATCAACGATGATACCAGCAACAGGGCCGCTTCTTCTGATAGTTGTTACCTGGACCTTCTGTTCCCGGGCATATTGCTCAGCAAACCAGACTCCGTCAACTTTACATCTTCTGCCGACGGCATAATCTTCAGCAAGTTTTTCTATTCCGACAAGTGATGACGGTCCGGATACGGTGATACTGTGAACCACTTTCCCTTCCCGTTTTGCATGATTCACCGCCCGCATGGTTGCTGCAAGCGCGGAGGCTGAACCATCTGTCGCAAGGACAATGATATCCTTCTCCTTTTTCGACCAAAGGAGAGTTTCCTGTTCTGTCATGATACTCCGGTTCTTCTTCGCATACATTTACATGATCAATCATGTAGAATCCCCTTCATGCACTTCCCTGTTACAGGAATTTGACATGAAAAAGGGCCTGGTGTCAGTATCTCCGATTTGAAGTACTGATCATCAGGTATTTTGTTGGCATTGATACTATATAAAATCATTAATTTGTCGTACAAATATGTCGATCAAAGAAATTTGAGTATCTGAAGGTTAAACTGGATAAACTGAAAAAAATTTAGAATAATTTGTTATAATGTGATGTAACTCCAGGTGAATGAATTTACAAAAAGAGCATCACTCTGAAAAACTGACATAATGTACAACTAATCCCACTCTTCCATCTCACTTTATAAACAGGGTATTACCAACCTGATGGAATTTTCCTAAACCATTCATGTTGTACTGGGTCAGGAAAAAAAATGATGCTTAGCCTGGTTGTTACACCTGGCATGATGACCCCGACAGTCAAAGCACCCTGAACGCCTCTTCCTTAGATGAGCTCCTGCCTCTTCCTGCATCACGGGTAATATCAAGGTCGTACCATCGTGGCAATGTCCCATTTGGAATTGAGAGGTACCCTGTTATCCTGGTTCCCTGGTAAGATACAGCACCCAGGACAGGGATTGTTATCATATCATCTGTTGCATTATAGGTCAGGTTAAGGTTTAGATATTCTCCGTTGCCAAAATTCCTGCCGAAAACTGTCACTTTTATATCCTCAGTTCCTGCAGGAGCACGGTCAGGAACGATAGAGGTGATGACCGGTGTATTATTGTAAAAAACTCTGAAAGCCCCGGGTTTTTCAAGAGATTGCCCTGATGGGAAGGTGATGACCAGGTCATATTTATCTGGAATTGCATCTGCCGGGATATCAAAAAAGGCCTTAATCGCGGCCGGGCTTACCAGACTTGCAGACTTGGCCTGAATCGATTTTTTCCCATTAGTCAGGGTTACTAATGATCCATTAACCAGATTATTACCAGTAATCGTCGCGGTAATAAACTGCCCCTGTTCACCATTGTCTGGTTCTATTCCGGCCAGAAGAAGTGAGGTTTTCGAGTAAATTGTAAAACCATCTCTTATGATATCGCTCTTTCCATAACGGTTGGTAACGACCACATCCCAGGAACCAGTATCGGAACTTTCCGGGATTAAGATAATGCAGTTAATCCGTGTTTCAGATTGAATCGTTATATTCTTTGCAGATATGGTCTTTTCTCCTTTCTGCAGGGTAACACGGTCACCTTCAAGAAATGACATTCCTTTGAGGGTTATTTCTCTTTCTGTTCCCTGGATACCCCAGGAGGGAGAGATCTGAAGGCTAAAAGGAGTATATGGTTCTCCACCCAGGAATGCACTGGCTTTTATGACATACTGGCCGTCAGGATTGGTTACTATAAGGTCCCAAATCCCTTCATGGTATTTTTGTGGAATTAAGACTGTACCTGTGATTCTGCCTGGTGTGTCCACAACAATACCGGTGCCTGGAATAATAAGATCATTCCTGGACAAGGCAAATACTGTTCCATTAATGAAGTTACTTCCTGTTATCGTCACCTGCACAGGAGTATCCTTATCCCCCCTGTCAGGAGTAATAGCAAGAATCTGCGGTTTTGGAAGGGCGGTTATAGTGAAAGCCTGCGAACTTTCCGCCTCCTGCCCGTCCGGATTTATAACTGAAAGGTTCCATACTCCGGGAGTGGCATCTGCTGGAAGTATGATCTCTCCATCTATCCGGTTATATCTGACCGACAGGCTGGAAAGGTTTATCCTGCTTGTTTCATGGGTTAGAAAGGCCGTGCATCCGGACCGGAAGTACTTACCGGTAAGCTGTACCTCTGCAGTTGTTCCTGCCATTGCAGAGGAGGGGGTGATATTTTCAAGTTCTGGTGCGGCCGGTGGCCTGACATGG
>JAAYPD010000371.1 GCA_012520015.1 Methanomicrobiales archaeon | reverse complement strand
TTCTTCTTTGAATAACTCCAAAATCCGGCTGTTAATAAAATCACGGATCTCGTATGTCATGGTATAATCATCTCCCCAGATTATCATCTGAAGGTTAAGACTTAATTCTGCAAAATCAAGGAAGTATACAGATGGTTCCGGTTCACGAATACAAAGACCGGTCCTGATGGTTTCATCTGCAATTTTCAGGAGAAGGGACTTTACCTTTTCAATATCACTACCATAGGCAACCCCAAGATTAATCCGTACCTTAAGCCTGAGATCTGGCTCTGCATAATTGATTACCACATCATTGGTAAGGATAGAGTTTGGGATTGTGATAAGCTGGTTGTCAAGCGTTTTTATTCTTGTACTTCTTGGCCCTATTGCGATAACATCCCCGGTAAATTCCTGAACCTGTATCCGGTCACCGATATGAAAGGGCTGATCAGCAGCCAAAAGGGCACCTGAAAAAAAGTTGCCCAGGATGTCCTTTCCTGCAAAACCGGCAGCGATACCAACTATACCTCCGGCCGCCAGAAGGGGCGTTATGTCAACCTCCAAAATCTTCAGGATAACAATTCCTGCAATGATCCATATAATATAGCTAAAAGTTGACCTGAAGAAATGATATAACCAGATTCCGGTTTCATGGGATGAGGATTCCAGGATATGTTCTTCGTATTGTCTTCCAACTTTTTTTACAAATGACCATATGATCCATGTTGTAAGGATGGTAATACATACCATCAGGTACTTGCTGTCCAGGATCCAGGCATATTCAACAGGGATAAGTGTGCTGGTTGCCAGGGAAAAATAGATGGTAATGATGACAAGAAAGAGCATCAGTGGCTTTCCTATCGATGAAATGATGATGTCATCAATTACCTGTTCAGTCTTTTTTGCCTGTGTTTTTAGAAAACTCCCAACCGCTTTTATTAGAATGATGCCTGCTATGCCTGTAACAAGTATGATAAGAGCAGTAAGATTTGAAGCTTCCATCTCCTATATGTCAACCGGTGAGGTAATAGTCGTGGACTATGGGGCTGCCATGGTGACACAGGTAGTGATGATTATGTAATCTCCGGGCTTACATGTATAGTCAGTGATAGCGGAACAGGTCTGCCTCAGGATGGATCCGGAACGTTCAAAAATTGAATTGATCGCGACACGCATGTCAGGAGCAATCCACAAGGGAGATCTTGGAACAATTATTGCCGAAGAAGTGTTGAAATACTCGGTATTTGAACTCCAGGTAATCGGAGGAAGACTTAACCTTGAGATTGAGAGACTTCCAGAACCATACCGGCATAAGATCAGGGGTTATTTCAGAGACCAGATATTTGGGGCTCATCATGTGCTCTTATCCAGGTACAGAAGTGGTGCATTCAGGAGACTTGCCGATCCAATACAGGACCCTGAACTCTTCTCTTCCTATTGCCTTATGATACCTGACGGATGCACTGCATGGGATGAAGATATGTGGAAAAACCCTGATATCTGGAGCCCGAAACACCGGCTTTTTTATTATCTTATTGCTGCATTTACCATGTTCGTGGAAGATCTTCCAGGTCACCCGGTAGGAATGCCGTTTCCTGGCGGACAGGTCGTTGAAAAGCGGGGGAAAGAATACTTTTGCCCTATCAGGGAGAAAGAAAAAGATGTATTCTTTTCGATTTGTAACTTCTGCCCTGCAAGGCAGACCCTGTGATCATGGAAGCTGTTCCATTAGTCCTTGTTCATGGATGGAAAAGCCATCCTGGTATCTGGCGAAGGCTTATTGAAAAGGTAAACCTGCCTCCGGAAAAGATCTGGCTGTTTGACTACTCAGGACTTTATGAATCAACAGTCTTTCATATTGCAGGCCAGCTGAGATCCTTCCTTCGTAAAAGACGCAGACTGGATGGGTATACCGGCCAGGTGGATATCGTGTGCCATTCGATGGGTGGTTATGTCACAAGGTATTACGTGGAGGTGCTTGACAGGAATAAAAGAGAGGAGAAAGTCCGGCAGCTGATAGAGATCGGTGTTCCAAACCA
>JAAYPD010000370.1 GCA_012520015.1 Methanomicrobiales archaeon | reverse complement strand
TCCGCCAGTTGGCAGAGGAAGGTATCGTATGCAGGAAAGGAACATCATTTGAACTCAGAGGTACTTATGCCAAATAATCCATACGATGATCTGCTTAAAAGCCTGGTAAAACTACTTGAGCAGATTACATCATTAGAACAGAATATGAGAAAGATGCAGGACCCTCCCCAGGCAAAGCCTGGTATCATTGGGTGCGCAATCTTTACAGGAGGAGCTTTACACCAGAATCCTGAAATCTTCAGGTGCAGACGAGAACAGAAGGCTGGTCTTACCTATGAGATGGTTGATGCAGGAATGACCGCTTACCTTACCGTTCAGCTTCCTCCACATCTGTGCACTGAACCTTGTGTTGAATTTTATGAGCGAAGGTGCAGCATCAGCACAAATGGTCTTTCAGGATCTATTGATCTTCAGTTCTCCATCATCCCTGAGTCCTCTTCATGGACATTTTGTAACGGAGTGCTTGATTTGGCATTGAAAAAACAGTCCGAAGAGCCTGAAGATATAGATTCTGATTTTATACCTGGAACAGAATTTTTTTAAGCTGTCTCTCTTTTTTTTCTTTTTAAAGTTTATTTCAATTGGTATATTATCCAGCCTCGCTGATATCTATTCATGATTGTCGTTATAGGGGGCGGGCCTGCCGGGCGGTTCGCAGCCATGCGGCTTTCCAGGGGAGGAAGGAGAGTTCGCCTGGTTGAAAAGAGATCTGCCGGTGTCGGCGGACAATGCCTGCACCAGGGATGCATGATCATTTGTGCATTAAATGATGTTGCACGGTTCATTGACCTTGCAGAAACTTTTCAGAATCACGGATTTCTTAATCCGCCTGTAAGGGTTTCTTATCCGGTTTTGGTCAGGAGGATGCAGGAGACAATCAGGATAATCACCGGTGTTCTTGAGCAGGAGACAAAACAGGCCGGGGTAGAGATTGTTCAGGGTCATGCAGAGATTCAGGGTTCTGCTCTTCATATTGATGGTGTAAACACCTCTTATGAAGCGGTTGTTGTAGCTTCCGGGGCAAGTCCAAGGATCCCGGAAATTCCCGGCTGCTCTCTTTCAGGTGTGTATACTGCCCATTCTATCCTTTCAATGCCGGAACTTCCAAAGAAGATGGTAATTATCGGGAGTGGTGTCATTGCTGCTGAATTTGCCTATATCTTCAGCTTATTCGGGTCAGAAGTAACTATCCTTGCACGCAGCTCCTTACTGCGGACTTTTCCAGGCCAGCTTGTAGTGGAAGCCAGAAAAGATCTGAGAAGAGTTAACATCAAAGAAGGTGTCAGGATAGAAGAGATCACCGGTAATGGCAGTGTATCGGGTGTCAAAGTAACAGATGCTAATGGGACTATGACGATTGCAGCCGACGCAGTTTTACTTGCAACAGGAATGATACCAAATACTGGTTTTATTTCGGGTATAAAAACCAGTTCTGACGGCTCTCTTCTCGTAAATGATCGGATGGAGACTTCTGCTTCAGGAATTTATGCTGCTGGTGATGTGACTGGTACAGGGTTTTTAACACCGATTGCAAGGCACCAGGGGAGAAAGGCTGCTGATGCAATTCTTGGAAACCCTTTTGAACCAGACCCGGTTGCCATCCCGCAGGCTATCAAGTTAAAGCATGATCTTGCATATTGCAGAAAACCTGGTGAGCCCTGGAAAGGGCTTTCAATCCCCGGGCCTGCCGGTCCTGGTACATTCTGGGATGTTACCAGTCATCATACCGGCTCTTCAACGGTCGAGTTTGACCAGGATGGGTTGATAACCGGCCTTGCTGAAGCATCTCCTGCAGCTTCTGTTGCCATGGCCTATCTTGGATGGATGATGAACAGTGATATAAAGATTGAAGAGTTTGACCGTTTTGTCGAGGTTCATCCTTCTCCTGACGGTATTCCATGGCTTTTGAAGTATCTGAACGGTCAGAAGAGATAATTGCCAGGAACGTATCAACACATTTTTCATGTCTTAAAAAAATTACTCTTCATCAGGAAGAGCTGATGATAAAGATCATTGCCGTAGATGATGAGCCATCTTTTGGTGAGATGCTCCGTGTCTACATGGAGGAACTTGGAGATTTTGATATTTCCGTATATTCTTCTCCAAATGAGGCTTTTGAAAAAATTCTGGCTGAAGAGGCTGATGCCATAATAACCGATTACTACATGGAAGAGATGGATGGAATATCACTTGCAATCAAAGTTAAATCATATTTTCCTGATATTCCAGTTGTCCTTCTGACTGCCTCTGATGACATAGACATAATCCTGAAGGCAAACAATGCCGGTGTGGATTTTATCCAGATAAAAGATGATAATCCATCAGAATTTTTCCCTGAGATTGCCCTGAAAATTACAAACTCTGTAAAAAATTATCGTGCAAAGAAAAAATATGAAGAAGGCAGGCAGATCAGGGAGATGTTGATTCGAGCCCAGAGAGATCTTATGGCAAGACTTTCTGAGAGTTCAACAACGAAACAGGCCCTGGATGCTACCCTTATCACGATCCGGTTTCTTGCCGGATGTACAACCGGTGCAGTACATCTTATCAATAAAAAAACAAGGAAGATAGAACTGGCAATATCACATAATCTGTCAGATGAGCTAATAAAAAGGTTTATCTTTGGCGATCTCCATCGGGTGATATATACAAAAAAACCTGTTTATCTGTCTGTTACAGGCAAACCTGATAATACTGAAGATTTTATCGGAGGTCAGATCCCGATTATTACAGGAACTGATTTGATAGGGGTTATATCTTTCATTCTTGACAATCCTGGTAAGATCCATCAGGAACTCCTTGACACCATGGAGCTTGTTACCGGTCAGCTTGGAAATACACTTGTCCGGATTCGTTCAGAAGAACTGGTACATCAGCGTGAGAATGAACTTTCAGAACTTTATAATGCAATGCTGGAGCTTGTCATTGTCATTGATATGGACGGTACCATTCTGAACATAAACCCTGCTGGTACAAGAATTTTGGGTTATACTGAAGAGGAACTTACTGGTATGCCCATACAGACCTTATACTCCCCAAAGATAAGTGACGAAATAATTTTCCAGTTTATGAATCTGACCGATTCAGGGGGAATAATGCATAATACTTACCCACTCATCAGTCGGCATGGAGTTGAAATCCCTGTTGAGACCAGAGGCAGTTTAGGCACGTGGGGAGATCGTAAAGTACTTTTTTGTGTATCCAGGGAGATAACAGAACGATTAGAGGCTGAACGAAGTCTTCATGAGTATTATGAACAGATAAAAGCAATTCTGGCATCATCAACAGCGCAGATTTATATGAAGAATCGGGATCTTCTTTACCTGATGGGAAATGAGCCGTTCCTTTCCTTTATTAAATGTGATACAAAATCCCTCCTAGGAAAGACTGATCATGACTTTTTTCCAGGACCTGTAGCTGAAATCAGGGAAGAGACAGATAAAAAGGTCCTGACAGAAAATAAACCAATATACAATCTTGAAGAAGAAGTGTTTGATGCAGACGGAAATAAAAAGTGGTTTGTATCGTCAAAAATTCCTACCCATGATCAATCAGGAGCTGTCACCGGACTTGTTGGCACCTCTCTGGAGATAACGGATCTTATTCAGGCAAGAGAAGAACTTGAAAGAAAAGACCGGATTCTAAGTGCAGTCAGCACTGTTGCACAAACACTTGTCAGAAGTAATGAATGGGAACCTATTATTCCAGGTTGCCTTGAATTACTTGGACAGGCTGCAGGTGTTGAACACTCT
>JAAYPD010000369.1 GCA_012520015.1 Methanomicrobiales archaeon | reverse complement strand
CTGTTTTGCGGTCTCTTCAATACAGTCAAGCATGTGCCCGAGACTTTGGTAATCGGTGATGGTTGGTGGCCGCTTTGCTGTTCTCCGGCCTGGATGAATGGTACAGACAGATGCCTGAAGATTCTCTGCAATCTTTATTGACCGTTCTATCCACCTTATTGATACCTCTCTTACATCCGGATTGATTGAGCAGGGATTTAAGTCCAGAACAGGCGCGTGGATTGAAACAGGAGCTTTTGTCGGATATCCTGCTACAAGCCTCTCAAGGGTATCCATGTGAAGCCCTTTAAGCCAGAAATCCGGGGTTTCAAGCCAGAACTCCATGGAGTCTGCACCGGATGCATCAGGGGCACGAAAGACATCTTCAAGTGTGGCATCATGAAAGAACATGCTTGAGAACGAAATATTCATTACCAGACATTATCTATCCGGATGAAGATAATCGATCAGGTGATCATGGACCAGGCAACACTTGACAAGTGGAGTAAAAAGGAAGGTCCGGTGACGCTCCGGGTCTCTGAAGTATCCAGGATGATTACCCGCCTGCTTGAAGACAGCGCCCTGCAGAATATCTGGATAACCGGGGAGATTACCAACTTTAAAAAACACAGCTCCGGGCATCTGTACTTCTCCCTTTCAGAACAGGTAAACGGGAAAGAATCGGTAATTTCATGTTCAATATGGAGAAATGCCGCACGATACCTGGATTTTTCACCAGATGACGGAATGGAGGTCAGGGCCTATGGTTCTGTCTCACATTATGAGCCTGGTGGCAGGTACTCCTTCCAGATTACACAGATGAAGCCTTCTGGTGCAGGCGAGCGTGCACTCCTGATTGAGGGATGGAGGCGTGAGATGGCTGCAAAAGGATGGTTCAGTCCTGAACGAAAACGCACCCCCCCAAGGTATCCGGTCAGGATTGGCGTGGTGACCTCACCGACCGGCGCAGTTATCCATGATATCAGGAATGTCATTTCAAAGCGTTTTCCAGCAGAGATAATCCTTTCACCAGCTATGGTACAGGGAGCACAGGCGCACGAGGATATTGCACGTGCGATCGTGAGGGTGCAGGAGATGGTCGATGTCCTCATAGTCGGCAGGGGGGGCGGGAGTTATGAAGACCTCTTTGCATTTAATCACCCTTGTGTGGTAGAAGCCATCGTCAACTGCCCGGTTCCTGTAATCTCTGCTATAGGGCATGAAGTGGATATCACCCTTGCCGACCTTGCCGCTGATGTCAGTGCCTCCACCCCCTCACATGCAGCAGAGCAGTGTGTCCCAGACAGGGAAAGCGAGCTTGAAGCTCTTATGCACACCAGAAAGAACATGTTTTTCCAGCTTGTAAACCGGATGGGATCTGCCCAGGAGGAACTGAACAATGTCCGTGAACGTCTTTCTTCAGCAAGATTACTTCGTGAAGTAAGGGTCAGGCAGGAGGGGCTGGCAGAACTGACCGACCGCCTTGCAAGGGGGGCATCCGGGTTTATGGACAAGGCACACTCCAGAATTTCAGAGCTTCGCGGCCGCCTTGAAGGAAAAAACCCATTGTTATTTATGAGACGTGAATTACCAGGGCAGAGGGCATTCCTTTATGAGATTAAGGAACGGCTCTCATGTGCCGTTATGGTAAGACTTCAGGATAAACAGAGTGAGATCAACTCGTTATCTGCGATCCTCAAGGCAAGAGGCCCTGAGGCGCTCTTTAAAGCAGGATACTGCATGATCACCTCGGCCGGTGAGGCAGTCAGATCCTGTACTGATCTGAGCCCGGGGCAGGCGGTCACCCTCAGGCTTATAGACGGAACAGCAGATGCGACGATAACAGAGGTGAACCATGAAAAAAAAGTATGAAGAACTGATTGGCGAGTTAAAAGAGATAGTTAAAAAGATGGAAGAGAGTTCCACCAGCCTTGATGAGATGATCACCCTTTATGAACAAGGAATGGTCCTTGTAAAGCAATGCGAGGAAAGGCTTAATGAGGCCGAAGTGAAAATTACCGAGCTTGGGAGGGAGTCATGACGAAGATAAGCTTGGTTCTTCTCTTATTGTTATTCACCGGTTATATCCTCTGTGCAGGGTGCAGCAGCTATGCAACCCCCGAGCTTACCATTGTTCCAACCATAACACAGGTAAATGCAATACCTGAGACAAATACCATAACCTATGATGTAAACCTCATGATCGAGAACACAGGGTCCAATAATGCATATAACGTGGAAATAATGGCTCTTGTCAGCACCCCGAAGGATCTCCCTGAGTACAGGTTTACCCACGAGAATATCCATATCGGAACTTTGGAGAAGCACACTTCCACATCAGCAGGCAGGCAGATGTCCCTGGAGATGACCCCTGATAACTACCGGAGATTATCATCAGGGGAAAGACAGGCCGAGGTTGAGACCAGGGTAATAAAAGTCAGTTCAAATGTCATGGGATGACTTATCCTGCATAACAATCTTTTTATATATAGAGCAGGAATGATTCATCGTGGCCGCCCGTAACAGAACACTGGTTCTGGTTGAATTATTCTTTGCATTTGTTGCACTTATAACCGGGACAGTGGCTTTGACATCACTGATCAGGTATGCAGTCAGGACCATGAGTCTTGGGACTGCGGCCCCATGGACATGGGCATGGGTTTTTGCAATGACAGTCCTGCTTGGGGTAACAATTTACGCATACAGGAAGATTGACCATGCACCGGTCAGGGTACTTGTAGTCATCCTGTTATTTGTTCCACAGATTGTGTTCCTGCTCATGGACCAGACGGTTCCGTTCCCGGATGCAGGATTCTTGAACATATGAAAAAAGGACGAGGTTATTTTTTATCTGATGCATAAAATGTCAGTGTATTGCTGGTTGATGCAAGATACTTATCAGTCCCCTCAAATACTGCCCTGACCGGAACACCTCCGCTTTCCCAGGTACTGATGGTTGCCGAGAACCTTCCGTCACCATCGGTTGAGGTGCTAAGCAGCGGTAGGAAATCGGTTCCGTAATCAGGGACCTCGATGGTGATACTGACTCCCGACACTCCTTTTCCAGAGCTGTCAACAAGCCGGCCGGTCAGCTCTACATCTGTTCCTACAGTCGGCCGGAGATTATTTGCCGAGAGGGTCATGCTGGTGATGACCTGGAGGTCTGATGCCTGCGCAGGTGCCTTTGTGGCAGCCGGAATGACCTGTTCTGGTGATGGTGATGCCGGAACAGATGATTCAGCCGGGACATAACCGGAAAGTCCTCCGGTCTGGACAATCTCTGATTTTGCCATTGTGCCACTTACTTTTGCAACAGCCTGGAAGTAAGGAACTTTTAAAAGTTCATCTGGAACTGCCCATACAAAGATTCCATTTTCCTGGGCCCTGGTAGTCACGATCTCATGGAACTCATCATCAATCTTCATCTTGCCTGTGATGGTAACCTCTGCATTGTAGTTCCTGCCACCGACATATCCTGCAAGAATTGCTGGCTGTCCTGCCTCTGAACCAGGCGGATAATAGGCCAGTTTCACCCATGTATCACTTGATAACTTTGGCAGAGGTCCTGCTGTAGGTTTTGGAGTCCAGTCGACCTCAACCGTAGGGAAAAGGCCAATTCCGGCAACTGATGCAAGCTCGACGTCCCAGCCCTGGTACGGATTCCAGTAATGTGTCTGTGGAAAATCTGCAACTGCCAACGGAAACATGCAGATGACAAGTCCTGCCAATAGAAGGCCATAAAGAAAGGTCCTGCACAAGGCAGGTTGTCTGGTACACCCTTGATATTTCATATGATATGATTGGGGCATACAGTAAGAAAGAGTTGCTGAGATAGATGTTTATATCATCTACCCAGGGTGCTGTGAGCTCTGGCAAGATGTTGTGCTGCCAGTGCTCCAAGCAGTGAGAGTTCCCCGGCAAGAACCCCTGCAGCAACAATCTCTCCAAACTTCCTGGCATTAGAGCCTGGAGGGTCGCCACTCCCTGCTACTCCAAGCAATCGAAGACATTCGGCCTGGGTCTCAACAGTGGTTCCACCGCCAACCGTTCCGACTGGAAGAGCCGGGAGTGTGACCGAGACATAAACACCTGATGGTGCAGGATCAACTGTTGTCATGCAGAGTGACCCCTCAACCACGTGAGCTGGATCCTGCCCGCAGGCGATGAACATGGCGGCAACAATATTTGCTGCATGTGCATTGAATCCAAATGATCCTGCACGGGCTGAACCAACCAGGTTTTTCCTTGTATTAACCTCAAGCAGCGAGGCTGCATCGGTCTTCAACACCTTTCCGATAAGGTCCTGTGTAAGCAGCACTCCTGCACTGGCTGTCTTACCCCTCCCCATGACAAGGTTTACTGCAGCCGGCTTTTTATCTGTACACCAGTTACCTGATAGTGCGATGAGGCGGGCACCGGTCTTTTGGCAGATAAGTCCGGCTGCCTTTG
>JAAYPD010000368.1 GCA_012520015.1 Methanomicrobiales archaeon | reverse complement strand
CCTGCCATAAAGAATTCGAGAGAAGCACCTTTCATAATACCAGCAATAGAGAATATTCAGAGAAGTTTTTAATAATTATGATAAAAAGCAGGTTTTCATTAGTTACCGGCAGGAAATCTGAAATTTATTGAAAAAGTTATTGACAGGAGGTTTAATTCTGGTTAATAGCCTATTCCTGGAACAGAAATGAATCAATATATTTATCTGTTGGCGGAAAGTAATGGCTAATATGTTCAAATACCGCAAGGTTCAGTCCATAATTTATCCTATAGGTCACCAGGCTTTCTTCTTTACTGAAGAGATCTTCTCAACATGTTATAAAACTGGAATTATAATCAACTATGAGTAAACGGGCACTCTTATTTGGCGGAACAGACGGTCATGGCATTATCATGACTGCTCTCTCCGAAAGGACATTGCAGGCGGAAGGATATGAGGTATTTACTGTATGTTCATTTGTTCATCCTCCGGATGAAAAGGAGCGGACTATATCAGATTATGGAACTGGTATTCCGTGTTTTTTCTGGCAATATACCTTTCCTTATTACATGAGAAATGCATGCCACGATTACCAGATGGTCATTGTGGTCGATATACCTTTTCCTGAACCAGATAACCGGTGCCCGTCATTTACTGCTGACCGGGTTGTTGAAGAGATTGAATCAGCAATTTTGCAGGGTTTGAGAATTGTAATCATTGATCATCATAAAAATTCTTTTACGCATTATGGAAAGGTTGCAAAGGTCGGTGCCGAGGTTATCATATCCTCATCTGCCCTGTTCACTCATTATGGCCCTCCTGATGCGTATACACTAAAATGGGGAAGGTATGGGGCGATATGTGACCGGGATAGTGCGGTTCTTCCGGTGACTTATGAAGAAGAGATATTTGCTGCACGGATTGATAAAGCGAAGGTGAAGGTCAGTGAGAGCCTGGATGCTGTCAGGCAGGATAATACCTCGTTTTTTGAAGGATTCTCCCCTGATATATCCATGCCTGAAGTGGCGGAGGTGTATGATTCATTTGTTTACATCCCGAAGCTTGCGGTTGGGAACGGGTACAAGCAGCTTGATCAGGCATGCAGGAAGTATGGAAAGGAGTATGCCCTTGGAGTGACATACCAGAACCCGGATAAACCTGTTATTCTCCTGATAACATACTGGAAGTCGGAGAATCTTCCGGTTGCACTCCTGCTTGGAATGAACAGGTTCCGCGGTCATGTGAATGCTCCAAATCTTGATTATTCTCCTGATCTGGAGAAAAAATTGCTCTCCCTTCTGTCTCATCCGTATACGGGCGATCTCATAAGGACCGAACCGGTTAGTTCTGATAATTTCTACTCTTATGTTGCCAGTTTTTTAAAAACGGTGGAGATTCCCTATTTTCTAACATTACATAAATGGGGCCATGTTGAGCATGTTATAGCAAATGGCAGGACGCTTGGATCATTTTACGGGCTGACTGATTATGAACAGATGATCCTGGACTGGGCCTGTCTTCTTCACGATATCGGGTACGGGGTTGATCATGCTGTCTGCCCTGATTTTAACGAGATCCACAGGCGTCACCATGAATTTTCTGAGCAGATGGTGCGTTCCTGGGAGAAAGAGGGCGTATTTTCCGGATTTTTATCTCATGAGGATGTGGATCTTATTGCTGATATGTGTCTTCGTCATCGCAAGAAGATGTCTCTTCCAGGCGGGGATAAGGATCACCTGTATATCCTGCTGAGGGCTGCTGATGCACTGGATAATGACTTCCGAAGGGCTGTAAAGAATGATCAGGGTAAGAATT
>JAAYPD010000367.1 GCA_012520015.1 Methanomicrobiales archaeon | reverse complement strand
TTTTTTATCAGTGGCTTTGTCAGACGGTCAGGGCTGTTGATGAATTCATGGGCATAGGTTCCCTTGGGGCATACCTTACCTTCATTCACAGGAGAACGCTGGTATGGAGCGGTCCCCACAACTTTTCCGTCCTTTACCACGAGGTTAAAAGAACACCCTGTACCACAGTACGGGCATGTAGTCTGGACATACTTGAGATCCATTACGATTCCTCGGTAAGAAAAGGTTCAGGATGAAGGCAGATAAGCCTTATGAAAAAAGTTTCAAAAATGATGATTTGTGGTGGGGAAGATGAGCCGGATTCTTTTCAATCAGATTAACTATATCATAAATATAAATTGTTTTTATTTAATCACTGGCGCACACAACCCTAATAAAAAAAGTAAAAAGGGGATGAAAAAAACCTGTGCGCACCTGGCTGGTCCACTTATTTTTTCCCGCCCCTTGCAGGCGGCGTTGAACTCTTTTCACCGGATCTGATCACCCTGACGTCCACGCCATTGATGATCGGGTCACCATAGAAGATGTATCTCTTCATGACCTGTCCGTATACCTGAACAACATCTCCTTTTTTCACATCAAACCTGGGATTTGTAAACATCTTGACAATGGTAACCCCGGTTCGATCGCCGATGATAAAATGAGGGCGGTTTAAGGATCTGAACCTGACCTCTTCAACAAGCCCTTCGATCCTGATCCGCTTTGAGAGCATAGACCGGTTAATCTCCCTGATATTCACACTTTTTGCATCTGCCTCATATTCCGGGATAAGGCTGGCATACTGGTTTTGAGACAGGTACGCCAGGGCCATCGGGAATGCCAGCAGGCATAAAAGAGTCGGAATACCCCAGATGAGCATGTGATAATCGCCGGAGGTAAAGATGTATATGGCGATTAAAACCAGGAAAAATGCAAAGACAAAGAGATGAAGAATCGATGGTCGTATCTGCTTTAGTAAATTCTGCATAAAAAAGATAGGGTGTTAAATTACTCAAGTGCTTCGATTTCTTTCTTGAAAGCTACCCAGTATATAACACCGACAAAGATCATTCCACCGATGATGTTACCAATGGTGACAGGAATAATGTTGCTGGTCCACATCGAAACCCAGTTTAATGACGCAAGTTTTTCAGCGGTGAATGTTGCAACCTGTTCTGCATTCAGGTAACCTGACGTCAGTATACCTGCGGGTATGAAGTACATGTTGGCAACACTGTGTTCAAATCCGATTGATACGAAAGCCATGATCGGGAACCAGATACCGAAGAATTTTCCAATTGCATCATCTGCACAGATACCAAGCAGAATGGCAAGGTTAACAAGCCAGTTACAACCAAGTCCTTTCAATAGTGCAGAATAGAATCCCATTCCGCCAACATAACTCGTTTTTGCAAGTCCGATAGTAACAGCCCTTAAACCAAATGCATTAACGGTTGCCAGTCCTGCTGCATTAAATGAGACAAACGGACCATTGGCCATGATATATGCAAAGAAGATCGAACCGATCAGGTTTCCTATGTAAACCCAGACCCAGAGATTTAAGACTTTGGCCCAAGTCACCTTGTTATGGAAGGCTGCAAGTGGTGCAAGCATTGCGTCTCCGGTAAAGAGTTCTGCACCAGTAAGGACGGTAATAATAAGACCGACAGGGAACACCGCTCCCAGAATGAGCTGACCAAAACCTGCACCGAGGTTATCTGCAACTGCGGTTGAACAGACTGTTGCCAGGGCCGCTCCCATGGCGATGTATGCCCCTGACATGAACCCACGAACAATCATGTTCCATGCCGGCAGACCGCACTTATACTGCCCCGCTCCTGAACCCTTTGCAACTATTTGTACGGGTGGATGAAATACCATAGTTAATTACACCTTCACAGAGTCTGCCTGTATCAAGGCCACACAACTTGCCTAACAGGCTTAAACATTAAGTATTTTGTGATAGTATTAAACACTTTTGAAAATGCTCCTGAGGCAAATTACAGGGGATTTCAAAAAATAATCACAATTTGGCGCTTTCATTTCTATAGTACTGAAAGTGACACCTTCATCGGTGATTGCCGGAGGGCATTTTTCATCATATTCCGGACAATTCATCACCCATCCGGTCACAACATAATAGTGATGAATATAATCGATATTTTCCCGATTCAAAACCTGACACGGCTTCAAAAGGTTTTATGTGTGCTGTCACTTCTTCTTCCCTGGGCTGGAATCGTAATTTCTCTATCTCTCCATTCTGGTGGTATTATTGAAAATGAAGGCGATTTTATCTGGGGCTGTGTTGCAGGTTCATGTGTGTTAGCTGCTCTTGCGCTTCTTTTTGAAAAAAAGGATATCGTCTCTATTATAACTCCATTTTACACTCTAATCATATTTTTCGGCATAGAAATCCCTTGGAGCATCTTTTTGCAGTTCCTATACTCATGCACATTGACAGTTCTGTTATGGCGACTTCTCACAAGGTTTGCAAGGCCTGGTGAAATGCAGTATGTTTAAACATTGGTCGGGCTGATTGTACTATCCTGCAGATGCGTCGCCAACCGTTTATCTCCCCGATCATCGCTGATCTTGTCTTTCAGGCAATGACCGGAGTTTCGGGAGTCAGGTTCACAAAACCCCTCCCCTGTCCAGACTGCATGGGAATGGTAGTCAGCCATGATATGAAACAACGGCGTTTTTCCACCGTTTACTCTCCGGAGGGAGAGAGACACATCTACGTGTACGTCAAGCGCTTTCACTGCCGGGACTGCGGCCAACTTTGCTATGCCAGGGCGCCTTTTTATGAAAAGAGCAGGTTTGGATCGCCCATTGTAGATCTCTGTCTCTCCCTGTCAGAGGATCATACCTTCTCACATGCGGCAGTTCTCATGAACCGGATGGGAATTGTCATTAACCGGGGGACGGTAAGGAAAACCGTCCAGGCGCATTCCCATGAAGTTCAGTCTACGGACCTTTTTGGTATAAAGCTTCCTGATTCAGTGCTGGCCCTGTCAACTCTTGTTACCACGGCTGACCCTGCGCAGCCGATACAGGGATGTGATGTGCTACGTGCATGCAGGATTGATACGGACTGAGTGCCAGTATACTCCCTTCTTCCAGATCGAATTCACAACCATTATTGGTCTGCCAGATGACTTCTTTCTGAGGAACCGTAATGGAACTGAACGGTGTACCAATTGATAACACATTTGCCGAAGGATTTCCGATATGGGTATCAAGGGTCATTATCACCGGGGTAACCCGTGAATGGGCAATGACTGCTGCGATGGAGGCGACTGGTTTTGCAACCTCCGCGATAGGATGTCCATGCGAGGCAGGTATTGAGGGATATGTCAGTGCTGATGAAACCCCTGACGGGCGCCCAGGCGTGTCCATTCTCATCTGCGCATCAAAAAAGAAGGTCCCTGAACAGGTCATGGAACGCATAGCAGAATGCGTCCTTACCGCGGCAACGACATCGGTCTTCAATGGCATGCCTGATGCAGAGGAGAAGTTTGACATTAAGATACACTTCTTTGGTGACAAGTTTGAATCCAAGGTTGAGGTTGGTGGGCGCCAGTGCTGGAAGATCCCAATCATGGAAGGAGACTATGTCGGTGAAGAGGTCTTTGGGATGGTCAAGGGGGTTGCAGGAGGTAACTTCTTTGTCATGGCTGACAACCAGATGACCGCTCTTATGGGCGCAAAAGCTGCAGCCGATGCTATCTTTGAAGTGAAAGGTACCATCACCAGCTTTGCGGGGGGCATCGTTGCTTCCGGATCAAAGGTCGGTGCAAAGAACTACAAGTTCCCCATCCCGGCAACCACAAATGAACAGTACTGCCCGACCATCAGGGACAAGGTTCCTGATACCAAGGTCCCTGAGGGTGTCAAATCCATCTATGAGATAGTCATAAATGGTGTGGACGAAGCAGCCGTCAAAAAAGCCATGGCTGCCGGAATCAAGGCTGCGGTAAAGGTCCCTGGAGTATCATTTATAAGCGCAGGTAATTACGAAGGAAAGCTTGGACCATTCCAGTTTAAGCTGGCAGAGCTCTTCTGAGTTGACAAAGAGACTGCTTATAACTAAGATGTGCGATAAATAGCAAACCCCGGGATGATCCCAAATCACTTTTTTCCCAGGGAGCTGTCAATGCACCATAATCTTTTTTTACTTATCATCGTCCCGCGTGCCATTGCATATATTTGGAACATGGTTTTTTGTGGCATCAGAACATATCCGCCTGTCTGACCGGTGATGTAAAGCATAAGTACGTGAAAATTGTACAGGGATTTGGGATGAATGAGAGCTACCAAGGCATCAGTCTGGGACCTGTTTAATGGGGCAAAACAGTACAGGGTCCCGCTTTTTCAGCGCCCATATGTCTGGTCACGACAACAGTGGGAGCAGCTGTGGGCTGACATACAGGAACAATATGCCCTGTCAGGCGACAAGGAAAGAAAACCTGCTGCAAGATTCCTGGGTTCTATCGTGGTCGTCAGGGAGTATGAGAAAAACCTTGATAAATATATAATCATCGACGGTCAGCAGCGGATCACAACCATCAGTATCATCCTTGCCGTTATCAGGGCATTTGCACGTGAAAAAGGACTAAGCGAGCTATACGACCAGATAACAGATTTTTTAAAGAATGCTCCAAGGAGCGGTGAGGGGCGATATGTGGTCATCCCCACAAGAGTGGATAAAAACGCCCTCTTCCATATATTTGACGAGGATTATGTCTTTGACCAGGATTCAGGTATAGTCGAATGTTTCGATTATTTCTGGTGGCAGCTGGACCGGTTTTCAGGCATGGATCTGGCCACCCTTCAGCAGGTGATAACAGAAGATCTCTGCGTGGTATATATTGAGCTTGAAGAAGGTGAAAACCCAAACCAGGTCTTTGAGGCGTTAAATTACCGTGGAGTTCCGCTTGAAGAGTCTGATCTTATAAGGAACTTTTTCTTTGCCCACCTGGACAACCAGGAAGATGCTGATTCACATTATGACCAGTTCTGGAAACCCATGGAGGAGAGGCTGAACAATGACCAGGCCCTTATTTCATCCTTTATCAGGCATTATTGCATGAAGGACGGCAGGATAATCAGGCATGGAGAGATCTTTGAAAAGATCCGGAGACGGTACCAGCAGGCACCTGCCGATGAAATCCGCAGCCTGCTCCAGGATATCAGCCGTTCTTCTGTTTATTACCGGTTTATTCTCTTTCCAGAACAGGATGAAGGAGGAAACCTGATCAGGAAGGAGATACAAAAGTCCCTTGCAAGAATAAAAAATATCGGCCATAGCTCACCCGCGCCATTCCTCCTTATCCTTCTTGCGGCAAATGACCGGCAGACAAACCCTGACGCCCCCCTTTCAGATGAGGAGCTGCTGGAGATAATCAATTGTATTGAGAGTTACCTGATCAGAAGGATGGTCTGCCTGCGATCAGACTCCGTATATGAAGAAGTATTTGAGATCCTCTGCAGGGGCGCAGCAGATGGAAACGGGTACCTGACCGCAGAAGAGACAAGGTCATTTATCGCATCACTTCAGTCTCCCTTCGATATTCCTGATGATGACGAGTTTACTGATCATCTCAGGTACAGCGATCTCTATAGAGAAGATTCTGACAATGAGCTTGCATTTGTTATACTGGAAAGGCTGGAGGAGTACTTTGCCAGCCAGCCAAGGGGCGCTGATCCCGCAGCTTCATATGCATTGTTTGAGGATGAATCTGAAACCAGGATGATCGATCATATCATGCCTGAATCGCTCTCTGATAACTGGAAAGAGCATCTTGGTTCAGACTGGCAGGCTGTTCATGCTGACTTTTTACACCGGCTTGGAAACCTTACAATCACCCAGGAGAATGCATCAATTAAAAATGCTGACTTTGAGGTCAAGAAAGCCTGGTATGCTCTTGATAACCTGTTAATAAATGCAAATATGAAAAACATCCGGTTCTGGAGACGGTACCAGATCGATCAGCGCTCTGGTGTTCTGGCTGCATTCTGTGTGAAAATATGGGCACGTTGCGAGGTCTCTGATACCGAAGAAGACAGACCTTCCATGACACCAGCGACCTGCATGAGACAGGGTGAGATACCAAAGATAGCAAGGCCATCGGTGCTGACTATTGCAGGCTCAACCTGTGAAGTCAGGTTCTGGTACCAGGTCCTGGAACAAACGATAAAAGTAATTTTTGAAAAAGAGCCACAGAAGCTGGACAGGATTGTCAGGGAGTACCCGGGTTATTTCTCTGATGATCTGTCAAAGTTCAAATCAAGGGTTGGCCCTTACTCTTATAAATCAAGGTTTGGAAGGTACCAGATAAGGGACATGTGCCTTAATATTTTACGGCTGGTTGGATGGAACGAAGAGGTATGGTGTCTTACCTGTGAATAAACCTGGCAGAGATCTCTGTCAGACCCTTAATTACCTTCAAAACCACCCTTGCTACGACTGCTTCCCGGCATGAGATATCTTCCGGCAGATGTCTTTGCAATCTCTGCGATCGGGTAAAAACCGTTTGTACGAGATTTTTATTAGGCTAAAAAGAACCTGACTTCAGGGACTCTCTGATCCAAAGATACACTTATACCCTCTGGTGCACCATGTTTGTTGACGAAATTTTCGCCAACAAGAAAACCCAAGGTAAGAAAATTTTCGGGAGTCCGGAATGTCTGTAATTTCAGAGCCGTATATAATCCATTACCCCTGGATTTGCGCAATTAGTGATGATGCAGGGGACCGGGTTGAGCTCATCGAATGCTTTGACTGCATCGGCGGTGCCATGTGGGTTAAAAAACACTATGCCCAGTCACCGCTCGTAACTGACGTCAGAACTACCGGATCTTTGAACAGGTTCCTTCTTCGGACCGGAGAGGTCGATCTTGCCCTTGAAGGTTCGAAATTTCCGGCAGGTATCTCAAAAGTCAGTGTTGAAGGGGATGAGATCATCATCTCTTATATAGGGATGGGCG
>JAAYPD010000366.1 GCA_012520015.1 Methanomicrobiales archaeon | reverse complement strand
GCAATTACTTTATTCTTGATGTTCTCATCCTTAATCTTTTTCTCAAGTCTGATGGTCTCAAGAAGCAGGTCTCTTACCGGAAGCCTGCTCTCCATTAATGGAACGAAGATCAGTTCCAGCTCATTAACCGCTTTCCCAGTGGCAATTTCGTCACGCATCCTCTCAAGAACCTCATCGCCATTTCTTCCCTGGATGACCTGGTGGATGACAGTATACTGAAAACAACCGGTATCAAAGGAGGATACATGGTTTTTTGAATGGGCAGGGGAAAGAACGACGGTATGTACAGGAACATGATATTTAGAGTATAACCTCAGATCATAATGGGCAAACCTGATAAGGTCATCTTCGGTCAGGGTAGTCTGCTCTTCGATATGGAGGACGTCTCCATTTTCAAGTCTGAATGTGAGATCAACAAACTCATCACGTGTCTCAACTTCGGCAAATTCTGTTACCAAAACACTGATAATCCTTGGAAGATCAAGACCAAGGAACTCAAGAGTCTTGTTTTCAAAAAGAGTTAGCGCCTCTTTAAACGCCAGATCATAATTTTGAGAGTTTATCCGGTTAATTCCAACACCTCGATAATTTCTACTTAAGCGGAATTTTATTTGATATTAAAAATAATTATTATTTTCGAGTGCGACAAGAAGGTAATATGGCGAGGACATCTCGGATAAGATGAAATATCGGCAGGTGTATCAAAATCTTCCAAAAATTTTGAGTATGTTGAGGTTGATGATGATGTCATGACATTATATTCCAGACTGGTTGTGTGTGGATGTTCACCAACAGATGCAATGCACGTTGCTCTCTCCAGAAAAGCGAAGGCTACTTTCCTTACGACAGATGATCTTTTGCTTGGAATAATTGGAAGAACCTCTGGTGATATAATTATATGTGATAATCCAGTAACCTGGTTGACAAGAGGTGACTATGTCTGAATATACCCTTGCCCAAATCCATCAAAAGGGTCATAGTATTATTTCGTGAGCTTGGGCCAGATGATGCTGTGAGATTTTTACATTTATATGATAAAGGTCATGGAGATTATACAAAGGAAAGATCTCAATGGCTGAGTAAGGATCCGGATGCGTTTCTTTCACACTTTTTGGAGTGGAAAGAGAAAAGAAAAGAATCCTCAGATCAACTCTGATTTTTATTGAGTCATCATTCAAAAAAACAGAAGAAGTCAGGTGATAAGACTCTCACATGTTTTTACATGAACGTTCTTACGACATCTGCACTATCGCCAGTTCCTCAAGTCTATTTAAACATTTGCCAAACCCTACAGCATCGGGTTATTCATTGAGCGGGAAATAAGCACAGGCACTTTAATCCTTAACAAATACCCCTCCAATAGTATGATTTTCAGGCATGCAGGGAAGAATAGGGTACAGGTTTGAGATATGCTGAATAACTGTCCCTTGTCAGGGGGCCATCTTTTCCACAAACCTGAACAGATCATCAATGGACTGGAAATCAAGGATCTCTAAGCTCAGGATGTCGAGAACG
>JAAYPD010000365.1 GCA_012520015.1 Methanomicrobiales archaeon | reverse complement strand
CTCGAGTCAGCAGGATTTGTTGCAAAACAGAAGAATGGACGGGTCATAACCCCTGCAGGGGCTTCATTCCTTGATGGAGTTGCCTATACCGTCAGCAAAGAGAACCAGTAAACAGGATTGGTGAATCAGATGGGTGATGATGAACTGGCAGACATCCGGCGGAGAAAAATGGCTGAGATGCAGCAGCAGGCTGCAATACATCAGCAGGAGATCGACCGTCAGCAGCAGTACGAAGCACAGATGCAGATGGCCCTCATGCAGGTTCTTGAGCCGGAAGCCAGGGAAAGACTCAATACCATCAAACTTACCAGGCCGGATTTTGCCAGGGCTGTTGAACAGCAGCTGGTAATGCTTGCGCAAAATGGCAGAATCCAGAACAAAATAACGGACGAACAGCTTAAGGTAATCCTCCAGCAGGTGACTCCCGCAAAACGGGAATTCAATATCCGGCGGAAGGGATGAAAGCAGCCGTCCTCTTTTCAGGTGGGAAGGACAGCTCTCTTGCTGCCATTCTCCTCTCCACCTGGTACGAGGTCGAACTGAATACCTTTCTCTTTAGCCAGGATACTCAGATCAACGCTGTCATGGAGGCTGCCAGATCACTTGGATTTCCCCATCATGTCCACGAGTTCAGAAAAGAACTCCTGGGAGAGATCGTCGATCTCATCGTCAGGGAGGGATTTCCAAATAATGCGATTCAGCAGGTTCATCGGGAAGCAATCCGGGACCTGTCAGGTGATTACGAGGTGATTGCCGACGGGACCAGGTTTGGCGACCGGGT
The DNA here is from genome assembly GCA_012520015.1 of Methanomicrobiales archaeon. Taxonomy (GTDB): domain Archaea; phylum Halobacteriota; class Methanomicrobia; order Methanomicrobiales; family Methanospirillaceae; genus Methanospirillum. The sequence continues at coordinate 4,668 of JAAYPD010000365.1, read as the reverse complement.
ACCACTCCTCACAGATGACGAGGTCCGAAGTTTTGGGGACCGGCTTGGATGTTCCTATATCCGGCCCCTGATAGGATTTCCAAAAAAAGAGGTTGAAAGACTGGTCTCCAGGTACCTGATCATATCATACGGGGAGACCGGTGAGATACAAAACGGGGATTATGAGACTGAAATCCGGGGCGAACTTGTAAAAAGGGGCCTTTCGCCGGAGTCATTCTTTCCGCCCGTGCACCGGCAGTCACTTGTCACCGGAAGAAAACCTTAGTTCACAGGTGTAAAATGAGCAAACTTACAAAATGCCGTAAAATTCGGTTATCAAAGAAGACCACTCAGAACCGCAGGGTTCCCCAGTGGGTTATGGTAAAGACAGCCAGAGCAGTAATGGCCCATCCACAGCGTCACAGCTGGAGAAGGAGCACCCTTAAGGTGTGAGAGAGATGGTAGAGAAACTTCAGGAACAGATGTACGTGATTCCCCTTGGTGGAGTAAAAAGGGTTCCGAGATGGCGAAGGAGTGCAAAGGCCATGAAAGACATTCGCGCCTTCCTTAGCCGGCACATGAAGAGCGATGATGTCCGCCTTGGCCAGGACATTAATGAGAAAGTCTGGTCCAGGGGTACAGAAAAGCCTCCTGCAAGAGTCCGCGTCCGGGCTATGAAGCTCGAAGACGGGCATGTCCAGGCAGAACTGGCCGAGGAGTAGATGGACCGTTTTGTCTCGATAGTCGGAGATCCCCATATAGGCGTTTTCACACGCGTATTTGATGATATTGCGGTTGTTCCACCAGACGCACCAGACGATTTGACTGCCAGGTATGAGGAAGCATTAAAGGTTGAAATTGTCAGAACAACCATCCAGAGAAGTCCTATCATAGGATCTCTTCTGGCCGGCAACAATCATGGGCTTATTATCACCGGAATGGCAGGCAGAGATGAGATTGATATCCTTTCTGAATATCGCGATCTGATGCTACTGGAAGAGGGTATGAATGCCGCCGGTAACATCATCCTCGCAAATGACCATTTTGCGGCTGTTCATCCGGACATGGATGAAGAGCTGATGGATGCTCTTGGTGACTTTTTGAAAGTTCCGGTCATTCCCCTGACACTTGGGGGTGTCAAAACGGTTGGGATGGCTGCAGTTGCAACAGATACCGGTGTCGTGGTAAATCCACGAAGTACCTTGGCAGAGATCCAGGCTCTCGAGCAGGTATGTGACCTTCCTGTCGGAAAAGGAACCGTCTCAATGGGAAATGCAATGGTCGGGACCGGTCTTGTTGCAAATCGGTACGGGTACCTTGCCGGAGTCGGGACAAGTGGATATGAACTTGGCAGAATTGAAGATATTTTAGGTTTTGAAGAGGAATGAAGATGGACGAGAAGAAGTTTGAAGTAAAAGGAACGTACCGGGAGAAACGTGACTTTTGGAAACCCTACACAAAAGTTCTCTCTGCACCAAATGCCGTGCAGGCAAAAGAGCGGATTTATACAATCATTGGAAGCAAACACCGCCTCGCACGTCCTTACATCAAGGTTGAATCTGTATCTGAGATGAGTGGTGAGTGATAACCATGGCTGCCCCCGTTGATCCCAGGGAAGTTCAGTCTCTTCAGACATACCTGAACCAGTACTCCCAGCAGGCAGAGTTATACTCACGACAGCTGGGGATGATGGAAGAAGGCATTCGTGAGGCAAATGCTTCAATTGAGACATTGAATGCCCTTGCAGAAGCAGGGGAAGCACCGGTTTTCATGCCGATCGGTAGCGGACTGAATATCAGGGCCAATATTGTTCAGCCGGATGAAGTCTTTGTCAGCATTGGCTCGGACATCATTGTTCAAAAGACGAATGCAGATGCAATATCATACCTGCAGGATCGGATTAAGGAGATGGAGGCAACAGCCAAAAACCTGACCGAAGTACTGCAGAAGATAGATGCACAGGTAAAAGACATTCAAAAACGTCTTGAACAATTGTACAGGCAGGCCCAGGCTGAACAGCAGGGTGCAGGTTCCCTCTAAGTCCTTGCCTTTTACCAGGCAGCAGGTGAAGGAACATGTTCAAAGCACTGAAAGAAAAACTCTTTTCTGCCAGGAAAAAACTGGAACATTCTATCGAAGAGACCACCCCTGAACCTGCCAGGACACCGGAGGAAGTACCTGCTGAATCAGGTTCATCTCCCGAAGTGCTGGCAGAAAAAACCCAGGAACCCTCCCTGGAGAAGAAAACTTCTCCAAAGTTTACCGATAAGGTTGTATCTTTTGTAAGAGACCGTGAGTTCATCATCTCTGAAAAGGATGTCAGCGGTATTCTTGATGAACTTGAGATGGGCCTGCTCGAAAGCGATGTGGCATTTTCTGTAACCGAAGCCATCCTCTCCAGGATAAAGTCTGATCTCACCGGATCCAAAAGAAAAATTGGAAAATCCGTCGACTCAGTCGTCCGCGATGCATTATCTGAAGCCCTTCTTGGTGTCCTTGGAGAAGGTGTAGATATCTGTTCATTTATAAGAGAGCATGAGCGGCCGGTCAAGGTTCTTTTTACTGGCGTCAATGGCACCGGAAAGACGACCTCAATCGCCAAAGTCACCAGGTATCTGCAGAATAATGGATTTTCAGTCGTCCTTGGAGCCGGAGACACCTTTCGTGCCGGAGCCATTGAACAGATTGATGTTCATGGAGGGCGGCTTGGTGTAAAGGTGATTCAGCACCAGGAAGGTTCAGACCCTACTGCAGTCCTGTTTGACACGGTGGAATATGCCAGGGCCCACAAAATAGATGTTGTTCTTGGTGATACTGCCGGACGGTTCCACAACCGGGCAAACCTGATGAACCAGCTGGAAAAGATTAGAAGGATTATAAAACCTGATCTCATCGTCTATGTTGATGAAGCGGTCGCAGGAAATGATGCCGTCATTCGTGCAGAAGAGTTCCAAAAGTCTGTTGGTATGGATGCGATCATGCTCACGAAGGTTGACATGGATCCAAAAGGAGGAGCTGCAATATCTGTAGCATATGCCGTTGGAAAGCCTCTCATCTTTATCGGGACCGGGCAGGGATATGATGACATTATGGCTTTTAATCCCAGGGATGTTGTGAATGATCTTCTTGGTGATGCATAATGCTTGACAATCTTGGATCAAACCTGAAAGATGCCCTTCGCAAACTTGCCGGAAAGACTGTCATAGACAAGGCTGCTGTTGAAGAGCTGATCAAGGATCTTCAGCGGGCACTGCTCCAGGCTGACGTGAATGTAAAGCAGGTGATGCAGCTCTCGCAGACCATCCGGAAACGTGCCCTTGATGAACAGCCGCCAAAAGGGGTTACGGCAAGAGAGCATGTTCTCAGGATCGTATACGAGGAACTGGTAGCCCTTGTCGGAAAGAAGGTTGAGGTGACCCTGGGAAAACAGGTTATCCTTATGGCCGGCCTGCAGGGTTCCGGTAAGACCACAACAACCGCAAAGCTTGCCCGGTTTTTTAAGAAGAAAGGGATGCGTGTTGCAGTTATTTGTGCCGACACCTTCAGGCCTGGAGCATATACCCAGGTTAAAACCCTCTGTGACAAGGTGAATGTTCCATGCTTTGGAGATCCATCAGAACAGGATGCCAGGAAGATAGTCAGGGATGGTCTTGCCAGGATTAAAGAAGAGGTCATCATTGTTGATACCCAGGGACGGCATGCCCTTGAGGATGATCTGATCACCGAGATCATCGACCTGAACGAAATTACAAATGCAGACCACCGGTGGCTTGTCCTGGATGCAGCACTTGGGCAGCAGGCCCGTGAACAGGCAAGGCGTTTTCACGAGGCGGTGAATATCGATGGTGTCATCATCACCAAGATGGACGGAACGGCAAAAGGTGGCGGCGCCATGTCTGCCGTTGCCGAGACTGAATCGGGTATCGTCTTTATTGGCCAGGGAGAGACTGTTGAGGATCTTGAATGGTTTGATCCAAATAGTTATATCTCACGTCTTCTTGGCATGGGAGATCTCAAGGCCCTTGCTGAACGGGTCCAGGAATCGATCGATGAGCAGGACATTGATGTTAATGCCATGCTCTCAGGCAGGTTCACACTCCGGGATATGTACCGCCAGCTTGAGGCAGTAAATAAGATGGGTCCCTTAAAACAGGTCCTTTCAATGCTGCCCCTTGGTGGAATGGAGCTCCCTGCCGAGGCCCTTGACGTAACCGCACAAAAAATGAGCAAATACAGGGTCATTATGGACTCGATGACGTCGGTTGAACTTGATGATCCTACGGTCCTTAACGGATCGAGGATCCAGCGGATCGCAAGAGGTGCCGGCGCCCAGCTTGAGGAAGTCAGAGAACTTATCAAGTACTATAAAATGATGAAACGGACTTTCAAAGGTCTTAAGGGCGGGGAGAAAGGGATGCAACGGCTTATGAAAAAGTTTGGGAAAATGGGCTGATGACATCTTTTACCGTCATCGGCCATATTGCATGCACTGATGCCTCCTTCTCCCTGCAGGATCTCCCCGGAAAAGGAGGGCGAATGGACCTTCTCTGCCGGGCTGTTGCATCCTCCCTGTTTTTGTCACATGGGATCAGAAAAGATACCATCTGTGATATCATACTTCTTGGCCCTCCTAATCCAGGCAGGATAATACGTTTTGACGGATCTGCCCTGAGAAGCCTGTCTCCCGAT
>JAAYPD010000364.1 GCA_012520015.1 Methanomicrobiales archaeon | reverse complement strand
GCCAGTCTTCCAGCTGCCTGCATGGAAAAAGAAAAGTCCTGGTCAGGCTTATCGTACCATGCGTGAACCGGCATAAATCTGCTGTGAAGGCGGGTCATCATGTATCCAAGACATCTTGATGGAGATGTTGTTGATACGATGATACCTTTCGGCCAGCATATCCCTGTCCCTGGGCTTATCCTTATAGGACTTTTCTGCATGACCCTAATCTTCTCTTCCATGTCTGGGCTGCTGCGGTGAGGATGAAAGATCTTAACGCAGCTTGTATCGTCTCCTTCAACAAACCAGATCTCTCCTTCTCCCCCGGATTTGCCAGACGATATGATCTGCAGCTGCGTCCCATGCTGGTCAAGGACCGTCATCCTGGTTCTTGCCTTTCGCCCAGGCAGGTGAATCCGGGGTTTTACCTGTACCTGGTACGAACGGGCAACTTCACAGTTCAGGGTAAATGGTCCTGCGTTCGTTATGACTGACAAAGAGACAGATGTCGGGGCAGTCCCTGGAAGCAGTCTTGTATCCACCCTGACGGTCAGAACCATGCTGTCTGTTACCGAGAATATCGAAGGAATAACTGTTATCCAGGGGTACCTGGACGGGATCGTTCCACGAAGGGTTCCTTTCCCGGTATTTTTCACAACAAGGCGTTCCTCGATGATACCCATAACTGACCAGGATATTCTAATAGAAGACGGAATAAATCGTGGAATCGGCCTTTTTTCAGTTGAACGGTGGAGAGAGACCTCAACCATCTCCTCGCCACCATTAGTCCTTACATGAATTCTTCCAACCGGATGCCTGGCTTTAGGTACCTTAAGTGCGATGACCCTGGCAGGAATGACCTGCACAGTCCTTGTCCAGATGCCCCGAGCAGGTATCTCTATCCAGTCGCAGAGCGGAACCGCAGTTCCTGACAAAAAACCTGAACCCGTGTTCCTGACTGTCAGGGAGAAAGAGATCTTCTCATCTCCGTTTATGCCACAAAACTGGAAACGTTTCTCATCCATCTGAAGAGATGAAACAGGCGCTGGAGTTCTCCTTAGCTCAACTTTCACACGGGCTATACCGCCGGTGGAGAGGATGTGAACCCATGATTCCCCACTTGGCGGGGTTTTATCAGGCCTTATTTCAACTTTGACCCGTTGGATGAAAGTAGTGTCAAGAATGGTGTCAAGGACAGTGACCCAGTCGGCATCTGACCTGATGCTGCCATGCAGACGGCCTCTCCCCTCGTTCATGATGACAAGTTCTTCACGAACCGGGCCTGATGAAAGGGGTGAGACCAGGATTTCGTTACGATCCAACCGGATTTTGGGCTTAGGTCCGGATGGGCCGGCCATCAGAAAGGCTCACCAGGAAGACAGATTCCAACAGCCAGGGTCATGTCATCTGACGAAAGAGCCTGCATACGTGAAGATGTTAAAAGGTCTGATATCTCCAGGTTGAGATCCCGGCCTTCGCTTATGTAACTTTCAAGTGACCTGACTAATGGAACAATAAAAGGATTATATGGTATGAAAGATCCTTCATCCCGCCTGACAATAGCGCCCTGGCAACCGTCAGTTGCACATATCACTGCAGAGCCAGTTCCTGATGATATACGAAGCTGCGATTCCCAGTTCTTTCCTGTAAGGACCGCCGTTTCATTGGCATATTCAGAAGGTCCGGGGAGAGAGAGGACTGATGCGGTGTCTGCCGACAGGGTAACGCAGGCTCCATCACCAATATGGCCACAGACTGCACAGTCATTGATGAGAACTGCCACCAGGAGGGTTGTTGCATAAGAGGAGATCTCCACCCCGTTTAAACAGGCATCTCTCTCTATATTCTCTCTCCCCTTTCCTGCTGCCATCCTTATGAGATTAGAAATATCAGGCTCTTTATCTGCCATGAGAGCATCGGCAATAATCCCGACACTGGTATTTACAGCAATCTCAGCCCCCTTTCCACCAGACTCCGCAGATGAGAGTCCGTCTGCTACTGCTATTGCCAGGGCGCCGGGAAGGATGGCTTTTGCCCATGCATCCTCGCAGGGGATCTGGTCGCGGATATGACGGGTTCCGGCAACAGACGCACCACAGGCGACATAGTATCTTTCATTTAATTCGGGCATGTAAGATCAGAGCTGGATAACTCCCCAGCCTTCAGGGCCTACAGGACTTTCAAGTGAAATTTGCTCGCCAATACGTGAGTCTGATATCTGAGAAAGACTTTTTGACAGCCATAAAAACATATCTGCCCATTTTGCCTCTTTGAGCATCAGGGGAGTTCTCCCAGGCGGGGATATCTCGCGAAGGAGTGTCATATTTGCCTGGTCTACGCCAAGAGCCCAGAAGAGAAACTTGTGATCCTTCTCTCCACCATGTACAGCCTCGATGACCTGTTCCCATTTTTCGTCACCTTTACGCATATCAGTCGGCTGACCGTCAGTTATTAAAAATATCCAGGGACGGTAATAATCGGTTCCGATTGTACGGTACTCGGTTTTACGCTCTTCTACGACTCTGACCGCCTCGAGGATTGCTTCGCCCATCGGAGTATATCCGCCTGCACTAAGCTCAGGGGGATCAAATGCTGAAATGCCTGTAAATGGACGGACCAGTTCCACCCCTTTTCCAAAGGTAATTACAGCCAGGTCAATGCGCTTTACCGCAAGATCATCCTCTTTCAGTTCATCGGTCAGGATACGAAGTCCTTCATTGAGCTCAGCTATCTTGTTTCCTGACATGGATGCCGATGTATCAAGGACCAGAACTGTTGCACAGTGGGGATGTTGCGGATAGGGAATGTCAACGATGTCTTCAAGTTTATCTAATCCCATTGATTGAAAATTGGCCTGTTACTTATAAAATAATTATCGATAACATACCGGTTGTTTGAAGCATGGAGGGCCCAGTACATGTTTGTGAACCTGCTTCTTGGCATTGGAAATGATCTGCTTGGTGATGACGGTGTCGGTCCGTTTATCGCGGAAAAACTTCGAGGCGCTGACTGGCAGGTAATTAATGCAGGTATTGTGCCTGAGAACTTTATCAGCCCTATATGTAAGCTAAAACCTGACAGGATAATCGTAGTCGATGCCGTGCATATGAATCTTGATCCAGGCAGTATCCGGATAATTCCTCATGGAGCCATAAGGGATCTTGGGATTGGGACCCATCAGCTCCCTATGACTTTCTTCATTGAACAATGTGCTATTATTGCCCCGGTCATCTTTATCGGGATCCAGCCAGGCTGCCTTGATCCTGACACCCCGCTTTCACCGCCGGTTGCAGGCGCTGCATCAGAGCTCCTCAACCTTTTAAGAGAGCACAATTATGATCAACTGCCGGTCCTGACAGATTGAAGAGTCTTAAGAACAAAATTGATTTCTCCAGCGGGATATTATAGTATATAGCAAAACTTTCTGGAATAATGCAGTAAGCTTGCTTATTACTATGAAGTGCGAATAATATGCAAGTCCTGGAATAACTTTCATTTTATCTTGTTAATTCCAGCCCGTCAGGCAATG
>JAAYPD010000363.1 GCA_012520015.1 Methanomicrobiales archaeon | reverse complement strand
TCCACTGCCGGTTGCCATCCAGTAGGCAAGGAGGTTCTGGGCCGATGTTTTGGTGAAGAGGATGGAGATGCCGGTCTGTTTTGTGAGAGTCAGGGCATACACGTTCAGGAATTTGAGAAATTCTATCGGTCCCCTGAAGTACCGGTCCAGGTAGATCTCGGTTGCAAGGGCGGTGAGATACTGGTAATACTTGAGGACAAGAGCGTCAGGTCTTCGTTTATTCACCTGCTGCAGATGCTCCCTGATGTTCTCGTCATACTCCTCAAGGTGTGCCCTGATATCCTCGTCGATGCCGGTCCTGGAGATTAGGGCATGGAAAAGATAACTGCGTCCTTCTTCATCATATCCGTCCTCAACCGTCCGGAGTGTCCTCAGCATCTCGTCATTTGAGGAGAACCCGAGTGCCCTGCAGATAACCCCCGCAAGGACCAGGCTTTCGGAGAGGTGCCTGCTCGTCTTCTTTGTCGCCCTGGCCATGTTCAGGCTCCCATCCGCTCCTTAAAGACCCGGTCAAGGCCATGTGCTCCGGGTATGATGAACTCTCCGTTCAGGTACAGGGTTTCGGCCTTCGGTATGTCGGTGAGGATGGTCTTCATGACAAAGTCCTTGTCCTTGGTCAGGTCGATCTGCTCACAGTTCCGCCAGATGACCGTGACCGTTCCCTCCCGGGTGGTGCCGTGGTACACAAGATATCGTCCTATATCCGGATGAGAGAATGCCCGTCTTATCTTTACGTGCAGACCGATGAGGTAGGCAAAGGTCTCCGGGAGATCTACTTTCACGGTCTGCTCCGAGTTGTCTCTGATTACTTTGAGCTGGTAATCGAAGGGGTGTTTGAGGTTCTCAACGGTCAGCCGGCAGGGGGAATCACGGGTCTCAAAGTCGAGAACATAGTTCAGGAAATAGCCTTCGAGATCCATGAGAGTTTTCTGGACCGATGTGTCGAAGGTGATATTGTTGAGGGAGTCTTCGTACGACTCAAGAGAGAAGTATTTGAAGATGTGGGACTGGCCGTCTGTGTCCTGGGGTGATCCGTCTTTCCAGTTCAAGGAGTAACAGACTTTTTGGATCCGGGGTTTCATGACGGTATCGAAATACTCGGCCATCTCCACAAGGATGTACTTTCGGGAGCCCTGGTCTTCTTTGTTGAGGGAGAGGACAGCATGGGCGGTGGTTCCGGAACCAGCAAAGAAATCTAAACAGATACCGTTTTCAAGGTTTTTTATACCACTAACTTCAACACAATCCATTACAGCAAAAATTGATTTCGGATATGAAAATGGTTGATATCTTTCAAAAAAGTGCTTTACTATACCAGTTCCATGTTCAGTTGCTGAATATTTTGATTCTATCCAATTTGTTGTAGGAGTTATACCTTCAGGAGAGTAGAATTTGTAATAAATTATCGGATTGCCATTCTTTATAACACACTTGAGTTCTTTAACATTTGCAATTGCCGTTTCTATTCCCCATCTCCAATTTCTCTGAACATTATTTTCGTCCACAGGATAAACGGATATTTCATCTAATGATGGTGTTTCTTCTACTTTCCAAAAATTTCTTTCGTCATCCCATTTCATTTTTGGAAGCCGTATATATCCATTTTTTACAAAAAAAGGAAAATATGATTTTGGAGCGTCTTCTCTTCTAGAATTTGAACCTCTTTTTCTAAGAAGTTCCCACATATAATTCCCTTTTTCATCCTTTTCCTTATACCTTAAATTGTGTTTTTCTTCTCGAGGAAGTTTGTCAATTTTAACATTTTTACTAAATGAAGCAAAAATTGCATATTCGTGTGCAATCGCAAAACCTGTTGGTATCGGTCGCCCAGAGGGATTGTTTCGGATAACAATTGTCCCTAATATTGAATCTTCCCCAAATATTTGTTCAATTATATAATGAAAATCTTTTTGTTGTACATCATCAATGGTACCACAAAAAACGGTATTGGCCCACATTATAACTGAACATGATGACTTAAAAACTCCTGCCAATTCCATAGGTGATCAGTAATACTCTCAATCATTGCTGGAGACTGACGATCATTCTTTACCTCAATAAAATTGTGA
>JAAYPD010000362.1 GCA_012520015.1 Methanomicrobiales archaeon | reverse complement strand
TATCTTGCGTCCTTAACGTGATTGTCATTATATGCTGGCATCCGCGGATTTGTTCCATACAACCAGGGGAGAAGGAGATATCGTTGATATCACGGGAAAGGTGCAGGATATCGTCAGTTCTTTCGGGATAAAGAACGGTGTCTGCCATCTCTTTGTGATAGGTTCCACTGCTGCATTAACCACTATCGAGTATGAACCTGGCGTTCTCAAAGACCTCTCAAGGGCCTTGTCTGTATGCGCACCTTCTGACATCAGGTATGACCATGACAGCCGGTGGGGAGACGGGAATGGAAGGTCACATGTCAAGGCGGCTATGATGGGACCATCACTGACCGTTCCATTGCGGGAGGGTGCTATCGTTCTTGGAACCTGGCAACAGATCGTCCTGCTTGAGCTTGACATCAGGTCTGAACGTAGAAGGCAGGTCGTGGTAACAGTAATTGGCGAATGACAAGGTCTTCCCTTTTTAGGAAAGGTTGACCAGGAAGGAGAATTCCCCTCCTCCAAAGAACAGTATGCGAAATTAATCGAGCGGTACAGTCTCCAGCTGTGAGACAAGTTCCCAGACACGGGTGCGTGCATGGACCGGCATGTTCGGGTCTGAACTTATCTCATCAATCTTTGAGATAGCCTCTGCGGCCTTGAGTCCAAGCTGCCTCTCCTGGTTCTGAAGAATGGCACGGGTCTCGTCTGCTACACGACGGATATTTCTTGGGATGGTGCTATCGTCAATAATGGCAGATAACATCTGAATACAGATATCGATGGTTTGTTCTGGAGTTGGCATATTATCACCTGTCTTAACCTTCGCTTATAAGTAGACCCCCACCCCATAAAACAGTACTGACAGATGACTGAAATAAAAAACCCGGATGAGATCATGGCTGAGTATCTCCTGAAAGGGGGAAAAATGTTGTCAAAGACGTGCCCTGTCTGCCATTCCCCGCTTTTTGAATATAAAGGAGAGACTTTCTGCGTCGTATGCAAGGAAGAGCAGGCCGCAACCGCACAAAACACAGAAAATTCTGACCAGGTCCTGCCACCAGGCAGCGAGGGGACGAATCTGCATAGGGGGCCGGTACCGCCAGGGGGCCTTGAAGATGAGTTTGCCCAGACTCTTCGCCTCCTTCTTATACAGGCAAGGGAGGAGAAGGACAGCACCAGGATTCTTGCCCTCATGGATGCAGTGAAAAAAGGGGCCGAGGCGTACTCCCTTCTCCTTTATGGGTACGGGCGCCGGGATAACTCGTAAATCATTTCCGCTTTTTTTACCCCTATCCCAGGAACCTGGATAAGATCCTCTTTTTCGGCATCAATGATCGCTTTAAGTGATCCAAATGTATTGAGCAGAACGCGGGCATATTTTGGTCCAAGATCTGGAAAGGCACTTATGACTGCCTCTTGTGCGGCTGCAAGGCTTTCATATACCTCTTTCTGGGCCGATCCCCGCTCCTTGTATCCGTTCTCTTCTTCACGACGGGCAAGAACCATAAGAAGATCGGCAGTCTCCCCTGCGTCCCTTGTCTGGAAAATAGCAATTCCCATGGAGACGGAGATGGCAGCAAGTGCCCCCCTGATTGCATTTGGGTGGATATCCCGCTGGGAATAAATATCACCACCCTCGATAACCAGGACCGGTTTTGGACATACGCGGGCCATATCCCTGAGCTGATCAAGGAGGTCGCGGTCGACCAGGCTGTCAACAAAATCTCGCGATGTTTTTCGTTCAACAATGATGCGGTCCCCTATCTTATAATCTCCCTGTAAAAGCCGGTCGATATGTATAACAGCCCTGGCAGTTGAGAGATGCTCGGCAACCTTTGATACCAGTTCGCGGTCATCAATGATGATCTTCGGCCCGGAAAAGAATTGTTCCTGCGTCTTTTCAGCTATTTTCAGTTCTTCCTGGTCGACTGGTAATGCGGTCTGGATAATCTTCCTCTCATCCCTGGCAAGGTTTTTCATGCCAGCTGCCATGGCCTTCTCCCTTCTCCTTGAAACAATCTGGAAGGTCTCATCAGCCGTCTTCCTTGTTACCAGGACAATGATCCTGCCAGTGCCGTGACGGCCGGTCCTGCCTTTTCGTTGAATACTTCTTATCTCAGATGGAACCGGTTCATAAAATATGACCACATCGGTTGATGGAATATCAAGCCCCTCTTCTCCAACCGATGTTGCCACAAGCACCGAAAACTCCCCTTCCCGAAACCTGCTTATAGTTGCAATCTGTTTTTTCTGGGAAAGGCCTTTTTCAATATCCTTGTTTGCCTTGCCTACAAATCTCTCGGCTGAAATTCCTGCCATATGCAGAGTATCCACTACCATCCTGACAGTGTCACGGTAAGTGGCAAATATTATTATCCTGGTATCCGGCGATTCTTCAAGGATGGAGCTGACCAGTTCAGGGAGAATAAGGAGTTTTGGATGGCATTCTTCTTTCCATTCGATGGACCTGTTCAGAAGCCTCATGAACACAGGATCATATGCAATCCGTTTTGAGGCCTTTGTCCCTCCAGGTGCATTTCCCTCGGCAAGGAGCTTATTCAGGTAAGCTTTTAAAACCATGCATCCCTGTGACTCTGCAAGACCTATTGCATGCCGCAGTTTCATCAGTTCTGCATGAATGCTGGCCGCAGCAAATCCTGATGCGTCACGTTCAGCAATTTTCTGCTGGATGATTGCCGATATCTCCTGCAAAACCTTCATTGACAGGGAAGGCTGGTCGGTGACTGGAAATCCTGCATGTTTAAGCTGGTTTAACCTGTCGCTGACCAGTGTTTTCAGGTCGTCAAGGGCACTCTTCAGCTCTGGCGGGAGGTTAACACGGATAATCTCAATCTCCTTCTCGTGAACATAAGGCCTGACATCCGGGTCATCCTCGGTTCTGGTCTCAACTTTTTTTATGTGCAGGTTTTCCACAATATCTGATATCTTCTCCTTGTTCCCGCCAGGAGATGCTGTCATTGCAAGGATTAGTGGATTTTGTGCGTTCTTCATGTACATGCCGGCCAGGTATACATATGCATAATTTCCAACCGCACGGTGCCCTTCGTCAACGATCATGAGCGAGACATCGGTAAGGTCATACCTGCCGGCGATAAGGTCGTTCTTGATGACCTGCGGGGTAGCAAGGATCATCGATGCTGCTATCCAGTCTTTTTTCCTCTTTTCAGGTGATGCCTCTCCTGTAAACATGGCAAACTTTGTCTCATCGTCACCTGGGATGGTAAGAAGAGACTTAAAGTAACGAAGATGCTGCTCAACCAGAGGCTTGGTCGGGGCCATCATCAGTATCTTTCCCCCGTTCTGGTACAGGCGGGAAGCTGCAACAATGAGGGCAATTGCGGTCTTCCCAAGCCCTGTGGGTATGACTACAAGGGTGTTTCCCTCAAGAGCATTCATGGAGATTGAAAACTGGTACGTTCTCTTCTCCACCGCCTCACCGGCAATAAAAGGATGGGAGATATATTCCATCAGATGAGTGAAGAGAATGAGCTTTTGCCCCTGATAAGGGCTGGGATCAGGTCAGCCAGCTGGTCTTTTGAGACACGGATCTGTTGCATACTGTCCCGGTCACGAAGAGTGACGGTATTATCCTTAAGAGAGTCATAATCGACCGTTACGGCAAAGGGCGTCCCTATCTCGTCCTGCCTGCGATAACGCCGTCCAATTGCACCAGAATCATCATATTCAACCAGGATGCCCTGTTCCTGGAGAGTGCGGGTTATCTCTTTTGCCATGACATCAAGACCGTCACGGGCCATAAGCGGGAATATGGCGGCCTGCACCGGTGCAATCCTGCATGGAAACCTCATGACTTTCCTTATCTCGCCTTCAACTTCTTCCTCAAAGTAAGAGTGTTCAAGGACTGCATAGATCATCCTGTCAATACCATAACTTGGCTCTATGACATGAGGCCGTACATCCACACCGCGGACATCAACCTCCTCCTCTTTGACCTCGTAAAGGTCAGACGGAACAAAGATCTCTTCACCGTCAATAATCACGGTTGCCCCGTCGGACCCTGGTGGAACCTCCTGCAATGCATCAGATATGGCTTTTGCCTTTCCTCTGTACTTCGGGCCAAGCACACCCATGTTGGCATTGATTACCCGCCTCTTTTCCCTGCGAGGCTCATCAAACTGGATAAATGCCGTGAAGGAATCACTGCTATGCTCTGCATGGGCTTTAAGGTCGTAATCGGTCCGGTCTGCAATACCGACCGTTTCAACCCAGCCAAACCTGCCGGATAATGTTTCGGCATCCCAGCAATCTTCTGCATAATGGGCCCGTTCATCAGGGAGATGCTGGCGGAACCGGAGCTTTTCAGGTTTCACACCCACGCTCACCAGGAGTTCATGGGTCAGTGCAAGGTAGTAGGCTACATATTCATTTGCTATAATCCCCTGGTCAACGGCATCCTTCATGGTATAAATTTTTGCTTCCTGACCCGCAAGTTGCTGTTTTGACGTAAGGAGAGGGAAAGCATAGTCTGCATACCGTGCAAAGTGTGGATGATCCTTCATCTCCGGGTGGACAAAGATCTCAGCTTCTGCCTGGGTAAATTCACGAAGCCTTATCATTCCCTGGCGTGGTGAGATCTCGTTTCTGTAGGACCTTCCTATCTGGACGGTTCCGAATGGAAGTTTGTCACGGTAAAAGCGGAGCAGCCTGCCAAAATCCACAAATATTCCCTGGGCAGTTTCAGGTCGCAGGTATCCTTTTCGCTGAGATCCTGGGCCGATTGTGGTCTGGAACATCAGGTTAAAAGAAAAGACTTCAACCTTTCCTAAAACTTTGCTACACGCCGGACAGGGCAGGGCACAAATTTTTTCTGCCAGTTCCTCGCAGGAGAGGGTAGCAGCATTTGGTATATCATGGTCTTGCGCAATATGGTCAGCCCTAAGATATTCGTTGCATGCCGGACACTGGCACATCTTGTCAGAAAAACCCTTGACATGTCCGGATGCAATATACATGGCTTCCTGGCCGATAGTAGGGCACTCTATCTCGTAATATCCTTCAGATATAACATAGAACTGTCGCCACAGGTCTTCGATTCGTCGCTTGACAAGAGTGCCAAGCGGCCCGTAATCAATAAATCCTGCAACTGAACCATAGCATTCCGTCGTGGGCCATACAAACCCTCTGCGTTTTGCCAGATCCATCACAATATCAAAGACATCGCTCATCTGGGATCACAAACCGGGATACATATTGCTTTCAACCACGATGAAGATTTTCTTCTGCATCT
>JAAYPD010000361.1 GCA_012520015.1 Methanomicrobiales archaeon | reverse complement strand
TCCGGGCTCATCCTGGCTTGTGTTTTATTATATCTTTCAATGGCTGTTATCAACCAGGAAAAACCCGGTTCACCTGCAGACATTACAGAACCAGGTATTAATCTGACAATGACCACATCAGAGCCTGAAAAACCTTATGAAGATGAACGCCTGGCATCTGATATCCTCATCACAGGGAAAAGGATAAAATCTCTTTATGAACAGGTTACCTCAGAGATATCTGAAGGCGATCTGAATGGAGCAATGCTGACATTGAATATAAAATATGCAGACGAACTTGCAAAAGCAAGATCCAGGTCAGGTGCTTATCACATCAGTCCTGAAGGAGAGAAGATGCATAATTCATGGGAGGCATACCTTGATGATTTACCCATGGTTGTTTACCGGACCCAGATGCAGATAGAGAACATAGGGAAGAATTTTTATGCCAAAGCCCATGCAGATAAAATTTCGGCAGATAAAATCCTGATAAACGCTGAAATCCACCTGAAAACAGCAACTGACGGGGCAAAAATGTTAATTGGAGATCAGGCAGAACCGATCCGGCAAGACCTGTTCACCCCTTTCCAACAAGGACGTCTAAAAACTTAGCTCCATAATCTGAAATATACAGATTGTTCCCCTGCCGCTCAAGAATTCCATGATGAAGCAGAAGAGAACAGTCTTCTCCATTCAAAGTGTACGGATCGAAAACAACCCGGCTTAGCAGGGAACTGATATACGACACCGGGTAAGGAAGAGTAGGTATCCTGATTAAATCATATTTATTCCTGGAAGGAAACAGGACATAATCAAACTTTTCTCTGTTCTCGTTATAGAGATCAAGTCTTTGCTGCTCATCTTCAGCCCGGAATAATCTCATCATCGTCGGTCTCAAATGCTCAAGGTGCTGGTTAAAGAGTTTTACCTCATGGTTCACGATATGATACACTCCGTCCACATTGAGCAGCTGCCCGAGAAGAGCAAGAGTGATACACATATTCTTCCTTCCTCCTGCCACATTTAACAGAATACGTTTGCATCCAAACTCTTCCCGCTCTTTTTTAATCACCCGTGCTGCAATTGCCATGAATCTCAGATTCTCATCATCCGAACTGATATCATCAAATGGGAGTAACTCAATATGTACTCTTATATGAGGGTACCTGGAGCCAAGCCCAAGTTTTACGATTTCACAGCCTGCTAACACCTGTTCATCCTGTGTTGCAAGAAGAACAAGGTCAGTAACCCTCTCATCAAGAGAATCAATACCTGCAGTAATCACTGGCGGGCTTGTACCAATTGGAGCAATAACCGCGGTTTTCATATTCTGTCTGGCAGATCTGGGCATGATTTACTCACCATTGTATTGATAACTATCCATCCTGCGATTCCATAAAGATAACGGGAAGGGAATTATGAGCAAAATACCGGTAATCAAAACCTCGTAATTCACCCTTAACGCATTTCACAAGTTTAATCCCAAAACCTTCATAGCGTTCTAATATATCCTAAGCCGGTAAATATAGTACATAGTAAACCTCTGCAATAATCCGGAAGCTCTGCCTGGTTAATATTAAGTGCGACAGGCATACATGACCTGGACTCTTGTTACAATTCGTTTATCCAAGTGTCACAGGGCCTTTAAAACCGGAATAATTTTACTATAAGGATAACCATGAAACCGATAAAAAATCCCGGGGAACCGCTGGCCCTCTGGTCAGGCCAGGATCGAATATCAGACAACATACATAACAGCGTAACGGCCATCATCCGGTCAGGCGGGTGTTCATGGAACAGGTGCAGGATCTGCCAGTACAGGCATGAACGGTTTACCGGGATTGAAAGACCAGAATTAATCCGCCTGATGTCATCACAGGTAAACCACCTTAAAAACCTGGTTGAAAAAAATAACCCTGAGGTCGTTAAAGTATATACCTCGGGAAGTTTCTTTGACCCTGTGGAAGTTCCGGACGAGATCCAAAGCCAGGTTGTAAACCTGGTAAAAGGAAGGATACTCATCGTTGAATCAAGATGTGATTACATAAATAAAGAAAAATTATCGGGATATGTTGAAAACATAAAAGGGGACCGGGATAAAGGGGAAATATTCGTTGCAATAGGCCTTGAAACAACCTCCGATGAGATAAGGGAGAAATGCATAGACAAAGGGTTGTTATATTCAGATTACAAAAAAACCGCGGAACTGATTCATAAAGCCGGAGGTAAAGTCAAAACCTACCTTCTGCATAAACCCCCTTACCTGACCGAGGCAGAAGCATGTGAAGACATGGTCCGGTCGATCAGGGAAATAACCCCGGTAACAGACCTCATCTCCATGAACCCCTGCACTGTTCAAAGAAACACTCACCTTGAGACATTGTGGAAAAGACAGGCCTACCGGCCGCCATATCTCTGGACCGTCGCATCGATAATTGCACAGTCAAAACCTCATGTAACATGCGACCCGATAGGCGGGGGACAGGCAAGAGGCCCGCATAACTGTGCCTCATGCGATGGCGTTATTCTTGATGCAATAAGAGATTACAACCTCAGTGCAGACCAGGAGCTGATGAAATCAGTAATGGAGATGGACTGCAACTGCAAAAAAGAATGGGAATATGTTATGAATCAGGAAAAACCCTGGGCCATGCCCCTTACCAGGTAAAACCCCTCTATCCTGTATTCATCCTTTGTCTTATTCTGTAACTCACTTTTCACTCACTCTGTGACTTATTCAGTTACTCATCCTGTAACTGGTGAAGCTGTGAGAGGAGCATCGGGAAAAATGCCCCTGCATCACTTACAACACCAATTGCCTGTGAAGTTCCACGATCCATCAGTTTTGTAAGGGTTGATGGATTTATGTCAACACAGACCGTCATCACGTACGACGGAAGACAGTTGCCTACTGCAATCGAGTGAAGCATGGTTGCTATCATAAGGACCATGCCAATCTCCGGCACATACTTTCTCATCTCATCCTGTGCAACCATGGAATCGGTTATCACATCAGGAAGCGGGCCATCATCACGGATAGAGCCTGCAAGAACATAAGGCACATTATTTTTTACACACTCGTACATTATCCCTGATTTTAAAACACCCGTCTCAACAGCCTTTTTTAT
>JAAYPD010000360.1 GCA_012520015.1 Methanomicrobiales archaeon | reverse complement strand
AGTAACACTGAATTTTGCTAATTTGCATATCTGACCCTTAAGCTGTCTTACATGGAGAGAACTTAAGGCAGGAGAGGATGGATGACCAAGGCGCCGGTTATCAGGTTGTCAGGAGTTACCATAAAAAAAGGCAGTTTCACCCTCCTTGCAGATGCAGAGTTTGGACCAGGTATTCATCTGCTCACCGGCAGGGTAGGCTCAGGCAAGACCACACTTGGTGAGATCTTATCCGGGATTGCTGAGCCTGATGACGGGAATGTTCAATGGAACGGGGGAAAGAGGGTCATGCTCCTGCAGGATGCCAGCTATCATATCAGCACCATGACAGTGAAAGAAGAGGCCGGAAGCTGGCATGGCGACGTGGAAAGGACCATTCAGACTGCGGGACTTGCCGGGAAAGAACATAAGGATCTCCTGTCCCTGTCCAGGGGAGAAGTACGCAGGCTCGAGCTTGCTGCCATTCTCACCGGACAGTTTGACCTGATAGTGCTTGACGAACCTTGCGCCGGGCTTGATGAAGAGGCAAGGGCATGGGTAAGGCGGCTTATAAGCAGCCATGCACATGAGATAATCATAATCATCAGCCATGACCTCATGTCCCTGCCACATATAGATCAGCTCTGGGAGATGGATAATGGAGTTCTGAACCTGCTTGGGACGGTCCCAGGCTGTCTCAGGTCATGGAAAAGGGCGCCTTCTCTTATAAGATATCTTGCAGCCAGGGGAATATACCCGGACGGTCTTTCAAGGGAAGAACTTGAGGAGGCGGTATGCAGGATCCGCGGATAAGGCTGGTAACAACGATCATGCTCTCTATTGCAGCCTGGATTTCAGTTTCTGGTGCAATTCTCTCGATCCTCTGGTGGCTGGTTTGTGGAAGGGCAAAGACATCAATAAAGACATTACGCTCCCTCTTTCTCATCCTTATCATTCCGGCAGTGATGGGACTTGCCGCGTTATGGTCAGGAGGAGATGGCCTTTCTTACTTTATCAGGATCTCCGCGGTCCTGATTATTGCGTCATGGATGTATGCCGAGAGGTACCCGGGAGAACTTCTGGACGTAGGCGTCTGGTTCCTTGGGACAAAAACCGGGTTTGACCTGGGCCTTATAGGAGAGCTGAGCATGTCTTCCCTTGATACCCTGGCAAGGGAGGTTGACCGTATTTCCATTGCTCTCCGTCAGAAAGGAACTTCACTTTCCCCCGGAATAATCCCGGCAGTCTTTTCAGGAATACTGATCAGGCAGTTAAACCTTGCACATGAACGGGCGATCCTTCTTACCCTGAGGGGATACACCACGGGAGGAACACATTGCCCCTCGTTCACCTCTACCTTTGCAGATTGGCTAAACGGGACATTTTCGTGCACCATTTTCCTCTATTCCCTGATTACGGGTGACTTTTTTAATATATCCGGTTCAACCTTTATTATCTGAACCGCACCCTGGCGGTACAATAGGTGTCCATATGAGTTCTGACCGACAAAAGCGGCTTTATATTACTGATACAACCTTGCGGGATGCACACCAGTCACTCATTGCAACAAGAATGAGGACTGAAGATATGATCCCGCTGACCCGCTCAATTGATAAGGCCGGTTTCTTCTCGGTTGAAGCGTGGGGAGGGGCCACATTTGACAGTTGTATCAGGTTTTTAAACGAAGATCCCTGGGAACGACTGCGTGTGCTCAAAGCAGAACTGAAAAAAACCCCGATACAGATGCTTCTGCGTGGGCAGAACCTGGTAGGATACAGGCATTACTCTGACGACGTGGTTGACCGGTTTGTTGACCTCTCATTTAAAAACGGTGTTGACATCTTCAGGGTTTTTGATGCCCTCAATGATATAAGAAACATGGAGCGCCCCATGACCAGGGTTAAGGAGACAGGGGCCCATCTCCAGGGGACGATATCATATACTACAAGCCCGGTTCATTCTGTCAGGGGTTTTGTTGACCTTGCCCGTGAGCTCTATGCCCGCGACTGTGATTCTATATGTATCAAGGATATGGCCGGGCTTATCATGCCATCTGTCGCAAAGGAGCTTATCACCGGGATCAAGGATGAGATTGATGTCCTTGTTGACCTGCACAGTCATTGCACCAGTGGCATTGCACCGATGGCATATGATGCTGCCGTGGCTGCAGGCGTTGATATCCTTGATACGGCCATGTCTCCTTTCGCCCTTGGAACCAGCCAGCCTCCAACAGAGAGTATTGTTGCATCAGTACAAGAAACGCCAAGGGATACAGGTATCAGCCTTCTTGACCTTCGTGAGATCAGAAATGAATGCCTGAAGATCCGAAATAAGTATAATGGCCTTTTCACTCCGGTTGCCGAGAGGGTTGACAGCGACGTACTGATTTACCAGCTCCCAGGCGGGATGATAACCAACCTTGTCTCGCAGCTGCAGGAGCAGGATGCCCTTGACAAGATGGAGGAGGTTTTAAATGAGATTCCAAGGGTCAGGAAAGATCTTGGATATCCTCCACTTGTAACTCCGACTTCACAGATAGTAGGAACCCAGGCTGTTTTCAATGTCCTGACCGGCGGGAGGTACAAGACGATCTCAAAGGAGGTCAAGGATTATGTCAAGGGTCTTTACGGGAGACCTCCAGGTCCCATCACCGACGAGATAAAGAAGATAATTATCGGGGACGAGGAGGTTATCACGGTCAGGCCTGCGGATCTTCTTGCACCAATGTTTGAGAAGATGAAGGCCGAGGCAACAGATGCAGGGCTGATCAGACAGGAGGAAGATGTCCTTACCTATATCCTTTACCCTGCCATTGCACCATCATTT
>JAAYPD010000359.1 GCA_012520015.1 Methanomicrobiales archaeon | reverse complement strand
TAGGCCTGATTCAATCTTTTTCGTGATGATATCGCCATTTTTAAAGGGGATAGGTTCCAGAGGACAAATATGGTTCCCATCAACCCTTGCTTTGATAATCATTTGTCATCAACTCGATATTGTGATTTCACTTTCATCTAAATTATTTTACATGAAAAATCAATTTTCAAATCTCTCCTCCAGGGGTCTTGAGTGAGCCTGGTCAGGATTTAATAGTAAATCGATATATGAACAATTAATTATTGCTGAGCATCAAGGGATAGTATATCCCACATATCTTTCGGACAATTCTGAAATGTTCTTCACTCTCTATATCATCCATCTTCAGGTCCTGCCTGGGTAACGTTTTCACCCCGAACTGCTATACCATCTCATCGGAAAGCAGCGGATCATACCCATAAACCTCGATCTTATACGCTTTCAGTTCCCTGACGATCTCAAATACCTGTGACTCCCTGATATCCGGCACATCCTCCTTGTAGGTCAGCCCCATGATCAGGACATTTGACCCACGGATGACTTTCCCGACATCATTCAGACCCATAATAGCCATCCTGGCAACATGTCCGGGCATAGAGTCATTAATTGACCGGCCGGCAAGGATCACCTGGGGGTGATAGCCAAGTTCTTCTGCCTTGTACACCCGGTAATACCGAACCGGATTTATTTCCTTTGGTGCTTTGCTCCCTGACCATATGTAGAATGTAATAATTTTTCTGGAAAATTCCAATAAGGATAGAAGAACAATAGAGTACCATAACCTCAATACTTATGGATGACATTGAAGATATCCTGGTGTCATCTGGATTATATCCTAATAAAAAAACTCTTCAGGAGGATAGTTATCGGGCCCTCTTTCGTTCAAAGCCAGAATTGACGAGAAGATTAGCATTAGAACTTTATTCTCGTCATGAAATATCCTTAACCCGGGGAGCGGAGATTTGTGGATTAAATATTGAAAACTTTAAGGAAATTCTTCGTGAAAATGGAATTACTATTGAAATATCTCCTGACACTGTAGATGTATTGAATTCGGAGGTAGATGTACTGTTTGGAGCGCTTTGATGTTTGTAATCGATGCAGATATTATCAGTATCTTTGCAAAATCAGATAATATCAGCCTTTTACATGAATTGTTTGGAGATAATGCAGTGATGACACCAGCAATCTTTCAGGAAATAACTGCCCCAATTGATTATGGGTACGAATTTCCTTATGCAATTATTCAAACAATCAGAACGATCCAAATGAATGAAGATGCTTTTGTATGTTATAAAAAGATCTCAAAAAATAAAAAATTTGGAAGAGGTGAATGCGAAGCGATAGCATTTTGCCTCAAAACATCTTCGATATTTATAACAAATGATAAAAAGGCCAGATATATCGCATCAGACTATGAAATAACTGTAATATCACTCCCTGCTGTACTAAAAGCAATCATAAAAAAAAAGAATTCGAACACCTGAAGAGGTCAAGGAGATACTTGATAAAATGAAAAAAACTGATAATTACTCAATTAACCCAGAAGTTGAGAGAGAGATATTTCGATGAGAATCAAGTCGTTACATAACTCTAATTTTCTTATAATCATATTCTGAATCATAATCAATTGTTCCGAACAATGATGTAATCTGTTTCTGTTTTCTTCTTTCGATGTATTCTATAAGAGCTTCAGTAACTGCTGCTTTTTTGGTTTTACATCCACCAATTACCTGGGCTTCGGAGATGACATTATCGTCGACTGCAAGGTTTGCTGCCATCCACACACCTTTTTACACAATGGATTACACATCATATATGTCAAGGTATTAAATAAAGGTAATCAAAGGAGTGATTTAATTTCTTGTACCTTTCAACTTAGCTATTCATGAACAGAGAACAACAGGGATACAATGACCTCCGACAAGGCCAGGCCTGTAGGGATGAAAGTTCCATTTTGTCCCCGCAGCTTCAAGGACTGCCGTAGTATCAAGACCCATCCGGGAGAAGATCAGGGATAACTCATTCACCAGGGCGATATTGAGATCCCTCTGTATGTTCTCGATAACCTTTGCCGCTTCAGCAGTTCTGATATCTGGTGCACGGTATACTGTCGTCACCAGCCCGTACACCCGGCATAGCATATCTGTGGTCTTAACATCCATGCCGGATACGATCTTAGTTGTCCTCTCAAGGGTATGCTCATCATCATTCGGGTTGATCCTCTCAGGGGAGTACCCAACAAAAAAATCCTTTCCACATCTCTTCCCGGACTCCTGCTCAAGGACAGGCACAAGGATCTCCTCTGTCACACCCGGATAAACCGTGGACTCCAGGACAACGATCGCTCCCTCTTTCAGGTTCTGCCCAACTGTCTTTGCAGCACCCGTGACCGGGCCAAGGTCAGGATCTTTTGCCTTTGTGACCGGAGTAGGGACACAGATCATGATGATGTCCGCCTCCCCGATAATCTTCGGATCGGTCGTGGCCCTGACCTTTGAACCAGAGGCAATGATCGATTCAGCCTTCCTTTGGTCAATGTCAAAGCCGATAACAGGCAGGTGTTTTGCAAAAGCTTCTGCCAGTGGAGTTCCGACATAGCCAAGACCGACGACGCAGATGGTTAATGGGGGCAGTGGTTTATTATTTTCACTATTCGCAAACATTGTCATGAATCAGAGTGAGTGGTATATTCATCAGGTTTGTATATCTGCAGCCAGGGAATGGATTGAAAATCATTGTCGTTCGTAACAAGAGTGTCAATACCATATGTATCCATTATCGATAATATTACTGAATCCTTGGCAAAAAGAGAATACTTCTGGCTAAATAAGATAGATTTATGAATTGAATCAGCAGTTTCACCGAGGACAGTAAAGCCCATCTTAAAAATCTGCTCTACTGCAGTCCAACAAATAGAGAGGGTTTTGAATAATTGAGGATTTTTTCTTATATGGTTTTTAATCTTCTGAAGGTCTTTTTCTCCTGATATTTTTTGTAATTCAGCAATCATCAGGCGATGTAATACTTCCTGAATAACAATTGAAGGGATATATCCACGAATATGTCCCTCTTCTATCTTAGTGAAAAGGTTATAGCAGGACCGATGATATTTTGGATGTCTTAGGGCAGAATAGATGAAAATATTTGAATCAACAATAACTCGGGAGTTATCAGAAATTTCATTAATAGTCTGATAATGCATCCGATTCCGCAATCTCCTCTATAACCTGAATATCATCAATTTGAAGGCAGCCATGGAACAAATCCCGGATTGGTTTAAGTGGTTTAATTGAGACTTCGACTTCTGTTCCGTCCGAAAATCCGGTTATTTTATCACAAATCAAAGAATTATGTGAAACTTCCGCCTTCACCATAATATTATATTTCAATCTGAACAGATATCATTTTTCCTGATAAGAGCAACAGGTTTTGTCACTGGGGCCATTGATATACTCATTGGTTTCATTTCATCATATGATCTATTTACCGTATGGAAAATTCAACTTTGCTATTCATGAACAGAGATCAACAGGGATACAGTGACCTCCGACAAGGCCAGGCCTGTAGGGATGAAAGTTCCATTTTGTCCCCGCAGCCTCAAGGACTGCCGTCGTATCAAGACCCAAGCGGGAGAAGATCAGGGATAACTCATTCACCAGGGCGATATTGAGATCCCTCTGTATGTTCCCGATGACCTTTGCCGCTTCAGCGGTTCTGATATCTGGTGCACGGTATACCGTCGTCACCAGCCCGTACACCCGGCATAGCATATCTGTGGTCTTAACATCCATGCCGGATACGATCTTAGTCGTCCTCTCAAGGGTATGCTCATCATCATTCGGGTCGATCCTCTCAGGGGAGTACCCGACAAAAAAATCCTTTCCACATCTCTTCCCTGACTCCTGCTCAAGGACAGGCAGAGGGATCTCCTCAGTCACACCCGGATAAACCGTGGACTCCAGGACAACGATCGCCCCCTCTTTCAGGTTCTGCCCAACTGTCTTTGCAGCACCCGTGACCGGGCCAAGGTCAGGATCTTTTGCCTTTGTGACCGGAGTAGGGACACAGATCATGATGATGTCCGCCTCC
>JAAYPD010000358.1 GCA_012520015.1 Methanomicrobiales archaeon | reverse complement strand
GCTTTTCAAAACCGCACAGAAACCCTTCTCATGACATTTATCGTCGCAGGAGATCCCGACTTTGCAACAAGCCTTGAGATTATCCGGGCAATTGAGAGCGGTGGGGCGGATATCATCGAACTTGGTCTTCCCTTCTCTGACCCGGTAGCTGACGGCCCGGTTATCCAGCAGGCCGGCGGGCGTGCCCTTGCAGCAGGGATGGATACCGACCGGTTTTTTGACCTGGTAAGGGAAGTCAGGAGAGGATCTGAGATACCTCTTGTTACCCTTACATACACCAACCTGATCCTGCAGCGGGATATTGACAGGTTCTACCAGGATGCAGCAGATGCTGGTATAGACGCAGTGGTGGTGGCAGACCTTCCATACGAGGAAGCAGGCCCATATATTGCTGCAGCTGAAACAGCAGGTATATCTCCTGTCATGATGGTCGGCCCGACAACCTCACCTGAAAGATTACAGAAGATACTGACAGTGAGCAGTGGATTTATTTATCTTGTCGCAGCCCTGGGAGTTACGGGTATGAGGCAGAGTACTGACCCTGCTGCAAGGAAACTGCTTGAAAATTTGAAAACTATGACTGATATCCCGATTGCCCCTGGTTTTGGTATATCGGGCCAGGAACAGGTCAGGGAATGGGTAAAAGCAGGAGCCGATGCGGTTATCGTGGGTTCTGCATTAGTAAAAGAGATTGAAGCATGTTTACCGGATCCAGGCTCCCTGGTGCCCAGAATCAGCACATTCGTAAGATCTCTTAAACGGTATGATAAATAATGAAGGTTGTTTGCATCCGTCGCGGGTAACTGGAAGGCAGATCATGAACCGTGAACCGGTGCCATGGCCATTACTCTCTACCCAAACCCTTCCTCCATAATAATCCATCACCCGTTTTACAATGGCAAGCCCAAGACCGGAAGACTGCCGGTCATGACGGGACTTATCGGCCCTGTAAAAGTCATCGAAAACATGAACTTTTTCTTCCGCAGACAGTCCAATCCCGGTATCCTCAAATATGATCGTTACAGCATTTTCATCGCTCTCTGCAAGCACCCTGATCCGGCCGCCATTTTGAGTATATTTTACCGCATTGCCAAGCAGGTTTTCAAACACTGAAGATGCATCCCTGTTTGAAAAACGGACCGTTAGATCATCGGGGACAAGTACTTTAACAGACAGGTTTTTCTGTTCAATAAATAATGACTGCTTCTCAACTGCCTGGTGTATTAATGATGCAGGGTGGATCATCTCGAATTCTGCCACCCCGCCCTGCTCACTTAGTCTTGCCAGTGTAAGGATCTTCTCGGTCTGTTCCCTTATTGAGTACACCGAACGAAGAAGAACCCTGTAGAGTTCACGCTTTTCAATGTCTTTCTCTTCATGGAAAAGGGTTGGAAGCAGGGCAATTAGCGGGGTCAGGGGGGTCTTCAGGTCATGGCCAAGCCGGATTATAAAATCATCCTTCTGTTTTAAAAGCCTGTTTACTTCTCCTGTCCGTTTCCTTACGCGTTCGTCAAGTTCCTGGTTCACTACGATCAGCCGGTTGGCTAAAAAGTCCAATTCATGATTCTTTTCTTCGAGGACCCTTGCATATTCCATAAGCTGGGCTTCAGCTCTTTTTCGTGCCCTGATATCCCTCACGATGACCAGGATTGCAGGTTTTCCCTGGTACCGGATCGTCATGGTTGAGACTTCAACCTGCAGGTTTTCCCCGGTTTTACTAACAAACCACTCTTCTATCGGAAGACCAAATTCCGATCCTGTTAATGATGATTCAATCCGGGAACTGACGAAATGATGGTAATCAGGATGCACAAATGTATAGAGATCAACGCCAACGAGTTCGTCCGGCTTTCCAGCACCTAAAAGCCGGACAGCAGCAGGATTTGCAAACAGGATTTGTTTTCCGTCATGAACGAAGATCGCGTCTGGAGAAAATTCCACCAGGGTTCTGTACCTCTCTTCACTCTCACGAAGAGCCTTGTTTGCCTGTGTAAGTTCACCGGTTCTTTCACCCACCAGGATCTCAAGCTCTTCGCGGGATTTCCAGAGTGATTCCTCTGCCTTCTTTCTCGTGGTGATGTCACGGATACATTCTATGGCACCAACTATATCCCCATTCTCATCCCACAATGGAGAGGCAACACCCCACAGGTATGACTGATTCAGCGTGGGCCCGGTCATGTAAGCTTCGCCGATAACTTTGTCCCCTTCCCATCTCACATTCAGGTATTGCTCTTTGACAAAATCCTCAGGATGCAAAGCCAGGTCTATCAGAATGGGCCTTCTTTCTCCATAAAACGGAATAGAATACTCATAATTTCCTTTTCCAAGCATCTCCCCGGCTGGCACCCCTGTCATCTCGACGATGGCCCTGTTCCAGAAGATAACTTCACCTTCTTTATTGATAACTACAGTTGCATCTGGCAGAAAGTCGATGACATCTGCCAGTTTCTGCCTTGACTCCCTGATATCTTCTTCAGCCTTTTTTATATACGAGATATCAACGATGACCCCTCTGAAACCTACAACTTCATTATTCTCAACCATCTGCGTTGAATGAACGATTACAGGGAATGTAGAGCCGTCAGACCTGACGGCCTGGTATTCATGAGGTCTTGTGGGTGCATCATAAGTGATCGACTTAAAGGCTTCAACTACCCTTTCCCGCTCCCCTGGTATGACGAAGTCAAGGACATTTTTCCTGTCAATCGGTTGATTGGGTTCATATCCAAAGAGCCTGTAAACCTGGTGATTGACATAAGTGATCTGACCATCCGAAGTGCATTCATAGACTCCTTCAGGCAGCAGGTCTGCAAGATCCTTGTACCTTTTCCTGCTCTCCTGGAGTTGTTCCTGTGATTCACGTAACTCTTCAAGCCTGAATTTTAGTTCTTCACCAGACGCGGTAAGTTCCTCGTATGCGGCACTTAGATCGATATTGCGCTGCTCAAGTTCATCTGCGGCCAATATTCGTTCGGTGATGTCACGGATGATCGCCTGGTAGTAAAGTCTTCCATGAGTCTCAAACCGGTTTATGCTCATCTCGGCATCAAATTCGGTTCCGTCCAAGCGCTTAAACTTCCAGGTGGTAAAAGTGCCTTCTTCCCGCAGCACCGCCTCAAACAGCATCTCAGTTTTGTTCCTTGTTCTGCATCCTTCCGGTTGAATCTCCGGCGCCAGCCTGGTAAAGTCATTTCCAATTATCTGGTCCCTGTCAGCATGGAACAAGGCTGTTATCTGTTTATTGCAGTCAACTATTGTAAAATCTGAGAGAATGATGATGCCATCAAATGCAGTCTCAAATAATCGTCTGAATTTTTCCTCACTCTCTAACAGGGCTCTTTGAGCGGCATCAGCCTGAACAGCCTGGCGAATTTTGTGAGCAAGTTCTGCATAAAGAGATTGTGGATCGCCACCTTTTTGCAGGTAAAAAGTTGCACCTTCGTTAATCGCTTCAATTACAACCTCTTCTCTTCCTTTACCGGTAAAAAGAATGAAGGGAATATTTATTTCCCTGCTTTTGTATGACCTGAGAAGGTCAAGTCCTGTCATCCCGGGCATCTGGTAATCTGATACGACTATATCAAATGAACCTGGTTCGATCATCCCGGCCGCCCTTGCTCCGGACCGTTCGGTTGTAACGGTAAAACCACCCATCTTCTCCAGGAACAGCTTAAAAACCCTGGAAAAAGAATCGTCATCATCAACGTAAAGGACTGAGATCATCTGCCTTGTATCTGCCTGTTACAATTGTAGGACACCGGTTTATATGAATATTTTAGTCATCAGTCATGCATGATACCTTACTATGAGCTTGATTAGATCAGAGGTGAATGAATTTATCATGAAGTGCAGTGGCGTTCTGCTTTTGATCATGTTATTGATATTATCAATGCCGGCGGCTGCGTCACCGGTCGATGAACTTGTTGCAAAAGGAAATAATCTCTACGATGAAGGCCTCAATGACGAAGCCCTTGCTGTATTTGATGAGGCCCTGATAATGGATCCTGAAGATCTTGAGGCATTAAACGGAAAAGGGAAGACTTTAAAAAACATGGGCCTGTATGAAGAGGCAATTTTACAGTATGACAAAGCCATAGAGATCGATCCAAGCTATAAAAAAGCCTGGAATAACAAGGGGATCGCCCTGACTTACCTGGAAAGATATGATGAAGCAATAGAAATGTTTAACGAATCGGTGCGAATTGATCCGAAATATGGTAAGGCATACAGCAACCTTGCCTGGTGCCTTAATCTGGCCGGCCGGCATGAAGAAGCCCTGGCATCTGCCGAGAATGCAATAAAATTTGCGGCTGATTATGCACGTGGATGGAGTAACAGGGGTGATGCCCTCTTCGCCCTTGAACAATACAAAGATGCGTTGGATTCCTATGAAACCGCGCTCATCCTGGAACCTGGGTTAACAGATGCATTGGAAGGAAAAGAAAAGGCTTTGGCAAAAATCTAACCATTAAGGCCGGATTCTCTTTTTTACCGGTTTTATCCTTTTTGTTATCTGCCCGAAATTACCAGCAGGCCAGGGGTTAATCAGATACTCTGATGAGTGAAACTGTACACCCATGAAAAAACAGGGGTTCTTCCTGCTGTTTATCGCCCTCATTCTCACATGTGGTGTGGTAACAGGAGATAACCAGTCTGTAGAAGATAATTCGACAGGTACAGACCAGGACGTAGAGGTGATATCATATGAATTATCCTTGCAGGAGAAACTGATGAATCATGCACTCAGGGCCAGGTCCTTCGCACTCGAAAATGATAAAAATGCAGTATTAGCAGAGTTCTCCAATCCATCAGGGTTGTTCTGCAGTGATGGGATGATTATCTCCGCGTATGATGATAACGGGATTCTTCTTGCAGACTGCGCAAGGCATGGTGATATCGGCTCCAGGTTCATCTCTGATGATCATGACTCCGGTCAGGTCAGGCTTATGCGTGATCTTTCAACCACAGGTGGCGGGCTGTTTACAGATGCCGCATCAGGGAAATTCTGGTTTGTAGCAGATGTTGATGGCAGCTGGTGGATATGCGCAGGCTTTAATCCTGATAACAACGGACCTGCCTGATACAAAAAACCCCGGGAGATTCTTATGATTCTGATAAAAAAGAGGAGTATCGGACAGGCTCATGAAGAGGT
>JAAYPD010000357.1 GCA_012520015.1 Methanomicrobiales archaeon | reverse complement strand
CGATGATAACACCGCTCACACAGGCCGATCTTTGTCTCGTCATCGATCGAGGTAACCGGGTGCAGATGACAGAGATGACACCGTCCCAGGGATCGGTCGGTCTGTTTCATCGAGTGGAGCGGCAGAACTCCGGGAAGTGCCCGGTATGTCATAACCTCCCGTGATACTGCTGTACTGTAACACCGCTCACATATCAGCCGTCTTTTCTGTCCGGGTGGATTCTTTCCTCCTCCCTTCTCCCGGTATGTCACTCCTTTCCTGCCACAACAGTCACAGATCTGATCTGGTATTCTCTCAGCCAGGTGGAACATATCCGGATGAATGTCCGTAAGATCAAATTTCTTTCCCTGCTTTCCTTCATCACTAAGAACGGGATCTGATCTGTGCATACGGTGCATGCCTGTGCATGTGGTGTGCAGACGATCATGCACAGATGAATCGGGAGGTATATCCTCTATTTCCTGTACATCCTGAGAAATAATAGACTTAGGAGGAGTGTGTGCAGATTTTTCTGGTATGTATAAGGCATTATTCTCTTGGTTCGTTACGGTACTTGCACGTTCAGAAGTCTGCACACCAGAAGCCGAATTTATCATTTCATCCGTTAATTCTGAAATGAACTCTCCATTATCTTCTGAATTGGTGCAGTCAGTTCTGCACAGTGCCTGCACAGGTCTGCACACATGCACAGAACCATCAGGATCATCACCCGGACCAGGAACAGAATTGCCCTCGTCAGTTTCATCGAGCCAGCATGAAACACCGGCAGACCAGAACTCGTCCATCTCATAATCCCAGGTATAGATTCGTCCCCGCTGATATCCGCCGTCTTCCATCTTTTCTGACCGTTCATAATAGGAAAGCGGAGGGCATTTTTCTAACAACCCGATATGATCATCCAGTTGCGGGTTTCCGGCAACCAGTCGTGAAATCGTTGACCGGGACCTACGGATGAGCTTTTGTAATTCTTTCACGGTGAACTCTGTTTTCCCTGAGGCACGGATGGCATCAACCAGCATCTGTTCGGTGCTGGTCATTTTTGTCATCTGAGCACCACATGCTCCGTTGAGCTGAAGATAAATCTCCCGTGCCATGTCAAAATCCTGTTTCTCTGCCAGAATTTCTATCATGCCGCCGATATCAACCCGCTCACGCTGGTACTGATACATGAGGGCGATTGATCTGACGAGATCGAGGAGCATGGTGGAATTTCTCCGGTTTTGTGAGTTCGTGAACCGGATACTCCGGGCAAAGGGGATTCTGACCGATACCGATGCAAGATGGTTCCAGAGAGCCCGGCAGATTCTCATCTCCCGTGAGATTAGTGTGAGAGGGGTTCCTGGTCGTGCTGCTTCCTCAAGTTCCCGGGCGAGGACCAGATCATCCTGTGCCTGGCTGTCATCGATCCAGACGGTGAGCATCCGATTCCAGACCTGATCGTCCCCGGTTCCTTCCTTTTTTGCTATCCACCACAGGCACCGTTCGGGTATCACTTTTGTCAGGCTATTCCGGTCCTTGTCAAGGGTCCGGTAGATGAACGGTTTTCGAAATGAGGTGGTGACTCCTTTGAGTGTCTCCTGCAGTGACTGGGAGAGTGAGACATCATCAAGGCAGATGACTGACCCTTTCCGGAGATCCTTCTGGTAGAAGAGTGCCTTGTCAGTGAGACGGCCTCCGACACAGTATTCCTGGGGGATAAGGTCCATCATGGTCTCGAATGCATGGGACTTTCCTTTTCCTGATTCACCGGTGACGAGGACATGCAGTCCCTTTGAGTTCTCTACGAGCCGGGATGCAAGAGACATGAGCAGGCATTTTGCGACGATTTCGTCTCCTTCATGTGCCTGTGCAAAGGTGTCAAGGATATACCGGATGGGATCTCCCTCTTGGAGTATCCTGATGACGTCCTCCCGAACTTCCAAATCGTCATTTTCGGGGAGAATTGGATCAGTGGTAGTCAGTGCTAGAGGAGCTGGTGAGGATGTGTTATACGGCACTGCTCCATCCAGTTCCGCTTTTGCCTGTGCCGTTTTGCGGATCTGATCCTTCTTCCATTGATCATAGTCGCGTTTTGGTTTTTTCTGTCCATCAAACCTGGTCTTGAGTTCCTGCCACCGCTGGGAGTTCCCCCCGCAGGAATTATGGTGACAACCGGCAAATATTGCGCCGTTCGGGAACTGAATTGCATATGCTCCGTCCTTGTGAGCGGTTGAGAACGGGCATTCGTCAAAGACAAAGAGCCGGCCTGCATGATAGGGCTTTTCGGTATAGGAGAGACCATGGGCGGTCAGCCACTGTGCAAGGTCGATGGAACCGGCTCCTGCTGCCCCGGCCTGGGTTATTTCAGGGGTTTTCGGCATTCCGGTTATTCCGGTTATTTCGGTTAATTCGGTTTTTCCGGCTTTTTCGGACATTCCGGACATTCCATTAATCCCAGGCATTCCTGCAGACAGGTCGGGCCGTTCGTATTGTGAGGCCAAAGTCATGAGGAACGGGACCATGACCGGAGTGGTTTTTTCAGGAATATTGATAATCTGTGCGATTCGGTGTGGCCGTTCCGGTGTATGATCTCCTTTTTTGGATCTGGTTCCGTAGAGTTTCCATATCCGGGCAGGGTTTGCAACCGATGTATCTATGGTTGAGTTCTCATCGGAGAATTTCTGATCCAGTGCAAGGAGACAGTCTTTGATGAGGGTTCCATTCTCCGGTGTGATCGGGAGATCTATCTGGTAGAGGAGGTGTGCCCCGTTTCCTGAGTCTGCAGAGATGGGATCCGGCCAGCCCAGAGAGGTGAGATATTCCTTCACTTTCGCTGCTTTTGCGAGTGCTGCGGTATGCTCATCGTCTGATGAGGATATCCCGGCCGGACGGACCGGATCAATATCAATCGGAAGCCAGGATCGTCGGATGATATCTCCGTCTGCGGTCTGTGGTTCTCTCTGTCCTGCTTTCTTTATCCGGTTAGCACAGCGGGAGAGGAGGACAGGGTTTACCTGGTTTATGGTAACATAGATACCACTCATTCCCGGTGTACTGTCAAGGATTGCAGCATCTCTCGCCAGTTTGTCATGATCGGTGTAGTATCCGTAGTGGGTTCTCTCTCCCAGTGCCCGGAGCTCGACAACCGACCCTTCCGGGAAGAGGAGGGAGAGGGCCAGTCTGATCTGGTCTTCCGGCTTCATTGCTCCTCCTCCGGCTCAGTCGTTGGTTGTTCATGTTCAGCTCTGACCTTCCAGACAAAAGAGGAGGGGTGTACTCCCCCGGTTTTGCTCCAGAAGGGGAACATCTCATTCATGGCAAGGGTGATGATCCGTCGCCGTCCGATTCTGCTCCGGCCAATGAGTCCGGGATACCGGTCAGGATGGTCTTCTATCTCGTCTTCTATCCGCTGCCGTGAGATGAGGGTGTCTCCGGACCGGAGAGCGGCGAGGGCTGCTCTTCTGATTTCAGGCTGATACCTGGCTTTCATACCCTGGCCTCCCTGATTGCTATTGCTCCGCCGGGAAGGATTGAATACCTGGACTTTCCACCTGGATGATAGAGCCAGAGTTCAGTTTTTCCAGGGACCATCCGGTCAAGGACAAGTGGAGAGGTCTTTGTTACGTCGTCATGACAGGTTCTGATATCCGGAGTTCTGGCTGTCCGGATGATGAGGCCCAGGACATGCTCCCGGTTCCAGGCAATGAGATCAAAGATTCGATCTTTGCCACAGCACCGGTCAATCAGGTATCCCCGTGATTTGAGTTCACTGATGGCAAACCATATGGCACATCGTCGTGCTTTTGTTTCAGACGACATGGGAGCCTCTGGTTTTCCATGAGGGAAATGATAATAATCGTATAAATTTATAGCTTAGAACTGCCCCTGCCCTGATCGTCGTGCCTGCAAGCTGGATGATTGAGCGGGGGTATTCTTTTTTTAATCGTCTTCGTAGTCGCATGGTTTTCTCCATAATCGTGGTCTGGTTTTTATGTGCTTTTCCGGATGGAATACACGGTTACCGATCTGCCCGTTTATCAGGGTTTTTAGACGAAAGAAAGAATTGGCTGTTTGTGTTGTCATTCGTACATACCTGAGTTGTTCCGGGTTCTCTGAGAGGGTTTGCACGTACTGATACATCCTGTTTTGCATGCAGTCCTGGAGATACCGGTGCAGCAGGAGAGGTATCCAGAAGAATGCCGGAGGAGGATGCTCCCCCGGGGAGGCAACAGTGGTGCATTATTGAACGAGGATAACCAATCCTCCCATCATGGTTGCATGAGGGGGTATTTGAACTTCAGGTAAACAGGGTGAAAGTGAAAAGGGGGGTATGAACGGAGTGAGCATCAGGGTAGATCCAGG
>JAAYPD010000356.1 GCA_012520015.1 Methanomicrobiales archaeon | reverse complement strand
TATTCAGGAAGACCGGCCTATGAAACTTGCATAACTGTGAACTTAAACAATGGTGAAATTATGAAAAACAAGAAAATTTTCAACATATTTGCAATTATTTTACTTGTCCTGGTTAGTGTAGCATCCATCTGCAGTGCCTCGGTAGAATTTACCGATTCGTCAGGAGAGATAATTACCCTGACATATCCTGCAGAACGGATAGTTTGCCTGAACAGCGATGCAGCAGAAGCACTGGTTGCCCTGGGAGCCGGTAATAAAGTTGTAGGACTTACGGAAAGCACCCTGGAAGATACCGCTCTCATGAGACATCTCCCAAAAGCCATGAGCGTGGGAGACTGGCAGACTCCGGGTGTTGAACGTATACTTGCATTAAAACCTGATGCTGTTATTACGTACTCAAGTTCAAAGCCAAAGAACGCTGATCAATTGACAAATGCTGGAATCAATCTCATTTACCTGGACTGTTACAAATTCAACTCGCTTGAGCATGATATTCAGTCTATTGGTACCATGATCGGGGCTGAAGAAAAGGCAAAGGCATATATCGCATTTCTGAAGAGGTGGAAGAACGAAGTTGTCTCCCGTACAGCAAATATTTCTGCTGACAAATTCCCT
Organism: Methanomicrobiales archaeon; assembly: GCA_012520015.1. Lineage (GTDB taxonomy): Archaea > Halobacteriota > Methanomicrobia > Methanomicrobiales > Methanospirillaceae > Methanospirillum. The sequence continues at coordinate 10,069 of JAAYPD010000356.1, read as the reverse complement.
GCAGCATATATCGAGGGGTACACTGACTACACGGCCCAGGGCAAAGACAGCGGCATTGATATTCTCATGGGAATTGCCAAGGGGAAAAACCTTGCAGCAGATCTTGGGGAACAGTGGCCAAAAGTCACTCCTGAATGGGTTATCAGTGAAAACCCGGGAATTATCATCAAAACTGCATCCTCAAAACCAGGGAAAGCACTGGCCCAGGTGCGGGATAGTGTTCTTAACCGGACAGGATTTGAATCTCTTGATGCAATAAAAAGGAAACAGGTGTATGTCCTGAATGGAGACCTGATTTTTGGGCCCAGAAGTCCTGCTGGTCTTGTTTACCTTGCAAAAGTTCTTCACCCTGATGAGTGTAAAGATATAAGTCCGGCAGAGGTGCTTAAAGAGTACGCAGCAGAGTTTGTTTCAGGGGTGGAGACTGGAGATTATTATTCTCCAGAGGTATAATTCTTTTTCCACCATAACCCTGGCCTGTTATGGCTTCATCTGAAAAGAAAAAAGAGATCGAAAAATTATGATATGCGGATGAATAATCAAGAGCTTTTTCTAAACCGAATAACCCCTGATGATTATCATGGCCGAACGCCAGTCATAATTCCATAATTTATCAAGGCCATTCTGATCTCTTTTAATTCGATACGCATTTCAGAGATCTCTTTATTTAAATGATTATCCAGATCTGTTCTCATTCCCTTAACCTCAGTCAGTGTTTCTTCCTGCAAAGAAATGGATTTATCATGTTTTTCAAGGGCAATATCCTGTTTCTTCTCCATTCGTGAAAAAATTGCTATTGCAGTATCAAATCTCTCTGCAAGTTCTTCATCTGGAGAACCTCTGTTCACCTTAAAATATGAAAAATTCCCTGAGTATTCTTCTTCCACTGTAGAGATCTCTTCAACTTCCACTGGATATTCGACAATCCTGATAGCCTTAATAAATGCTTCAAGATCATTTACACGCCCTTCGGCTATGATATGTACATCATATCCTTCAAGGTTCTCAATATAACCGGTAATATTCAGTTTTCTTGCTATATTCTGAACAATATGGCGGTATCCAAACCTCTGGACAGTGCCTGAAACCTGTATTGAATACCTGGATAATTTATAAGATTCCATACCAATATTGGATTTTTATAACTCAAAGATTTTCTATATCTGGTACCGTCAGGATTCAACTGCTATTGGATATCAGTCAATGCTGTACTGATAATATGCAGTCACCGTGAAATACCTTTGTATAAGAATGGAACTATTTAGCAATAGGATATAGGTGTTCCAAAAGGAAAAGTTCCTACAGTAAGAAATTTTTTCTCTCTTTTAGACAAAATCATCAATGATTCAATCCCGTCATACACGAACTCATCAACATGGATGAATTTTCTGTCTTTCGGCCCGAATTTATAGTTAGTCATGAGCCTTTTCCAGTTTCAGCAGGTAATCTTTGATATTAAGACCGCCGCGGTACCCGGTCAATTTTCCATCTTTTCCGATAACCCTGTGGCAGGGAATAATGACAGGTATTGGATTTTTGTTGTTGGCAAGTCCGACTGCCCTTGAAGCATTTTCATTTCCGATTATTTGTGCTATCTCCTGGTAATTTCTTGTCTGTCCATATGGAATTTTTTGAAGTGTTTTCCAGACGTTCAGCATAAACTCAGTGCCGGATGGTTCAAGGGGAAGTTCAAAATGTTTTCGCTTTCCAGAGAAATAATCTTCTAATTGTCTACCTGCATCTTTTAAAAGTTCTGTTTCCTTAACCACAGCATCATCAGGTATTATATCATCATGAAAATACAGGTTTGTAATGGCATTTCCGTTTTCTGCAATTCCTATTTTACCGATGGGTGTCTGATAGAAAAATATACTTTTCATTTTTATCATTTTGAACTCTAATTAGCCGGATATTTATTTTTATTTATATTCTATCTCTCATGCAGGTGTGATAAACACTCTTAATGTTTCTCATTCAGAATATTATCCCAGACGCCGTAATCTCTTGGGAAGCGGTGGTGAACCTTTTTTTCTCATAGAGAGTATTCGTGCCTTTTCTATCATATTCAGGTATTCTTCTTTAGTCAGTGGAAATTGGTCCTTATTTGCAAAAAGGGCATTAATCATTTTGCATTGTTGCTCACTCCATACTTCATTCGGAGCTGAACGTACCCACTCAGCCTGTTTTTTCACAAACCATATTCTTTCTTTGCGATTTTTTTCACGAAATTCAAGGTCAGGAGGTTTCATTTTCAACTCCAAAGGATAAACAAAATTCTCTGAGCAGATCTTTGTCGATAAAATCGGTGCATACTTCCCGGATAAATATTGCATCTTCTATATCCTTTTCACTGCCGAGCCAGAACTTAAATGCAATCTGTATCTCAATGGGACTAATCCAGAAACTTTTTCCATCTATTAACAATTCAATCCTGTGAGTGAGAGAATACTCATCAGATTCATTTTTTGTAAATTTTATTTCGATATTTGGTATAAAACTATTTGTTTCGCAGAGACGTATCGCTGATCCCGATACTAATATCGAGTAGAGACCAGAAGCATCCTCTGCATTTAAAAATTCGTATCTTCTTTCTATAAACGTGTCATGAATTCTTTTAAAAATAGAATAGTTACAAAAAGGGATGATGATATCTATGTCTTCTGTGCTTCGGGATCTTCCAAATAATATAGCGACATAACCACTGACAATGACATATGAGGTGTAATCGGTGAGAATGTCCAAAATCCGACAAACAAAGAGATCTAACTGAGACAATTGACGATTCTGAATAATTAAGATATCTCCTTTCTTCTCAATGGTCATATTTTTCCCTGGTCAGAGTAATCCAATTTTTATTATTAATATTCACTTATCTTTGTATACCATAATTTTTCTCTCGTAAACCTTCCAACTCCTACCATACTATTAAGAGACCTCAAAGGGGGATTATTAGCTATTCTCCAGATTACCCAATATTTTTCAGGTGTCAAAACTCTATTCCTCTCCTCGCTTTTACCCCGGCATCAAAATAATGTTTCACTTTTTTCATCTCGGTGACCAGGTCTGCTGCTTCAATCAATTCTCGTGGCGCTTTTCTTCCGGTGAGAACCACCTCTACCCAGGGTTTTCTGGTTCTGAGCATGGAAATTATCTCTTCGACGGTTATCAACTGGTAAAAAACGCTCAGGATTATCTCATCAAGAACAACAAGATCAAAAAACCCCGACGAAAGAACATTTTTGCAGTGTTCAAATCCTTGTCTGGCCTGTTTTCTATCTTCTTCGGAAGGATCGCTGACAATGAACTTCCCGGTCCCGTACTGTTCCATCACAAAATTCTCAAAAATGGAACATAAGCCCATTTCAGCAGTCTCTGACCCTTTACAAAACTGGGCAAAATATACCGAACCTCCTGAAAGAAGGGTCCGAAGGGAAAGACCAAGAGCTGCTGTTGTTTTACCCTTTCCATTCCCACAATAAATCTGAATATATCCTTTCCTATCTTTGTTCATAAAAGTAAACCACATATTACATGTATCTGCTGATCAAAAAAACCTGATATCTGCGGTCAAAAAAAATAGGGAGAAAATCAGGCAGGTGAAAGTTGGATCTCTTTTTCCTGTCCGATTGCCCAGATAACAAATTCATCTGGTGAAGAAAATGACTCGACAGGATAATCACTCTCAAGACCGGTATCTGTTCCAAGTCTGACTACCATCGAATCTTCGGATGGCAGGTATCTATACAAGACTTCAAATTCATTTTCTCTGCCATTTAGCTTTGAAATACTCATCTGATTAAAACCCACAGCAAGTTTCCATTCATCTTCCATGATGTCAACATAGACTCTGCCAACAAGAGATTTGTTATTTCTCCGAATCATTACCTTGTTTTCAAACTCCTCGGTAACCTTGGCTGTCTTGGGCTTAGGTTCATAGCCAATAAATTTTGACATAGATCAAGATTTATTGTTTAGATGGAAATACTTTGTGTTATTACCTGCATAAAAATTTTAGTATACATAATAAAGTGAATTTATTGACAATATTTATAAGTTTATTTTAGATCTATTTTCAATTTTATCATATATCCTTGAATACCAGCTGGAAGATCTTTCGCTCTGACCAATAATTATTTTGAATTAAGGTAACTATTTTTGTGTTAAAGTAAAAATGTCATTATGCAATCTTTCTGGAAAACACTCCGATCAGCCCATCAAAAACCTCTATTGTATCACCGGTTATCAAATTAATGGTGTAAAAATGATTAATCTTCTTTATCTTAGTTGCGGCAGTGGTGTCAATTCTCTACTGTTTGAAGCAGCAAAAATGCTACGTGAAGAGAGTTGCAGTATTAATGTTATTCAATATTCTTCTGAAGACATGGATAAAAATGAAGAAATTTTTTCTCATGTCCTTAATCAGGTCCCTTCTACAGATTTCGTCATAATAGACCTTCACGGTTCAGTCCCATACTTCAAAAAATTCACCCGGCTTCAGGAAAAAATTAAAACAGGAAAAACTCCTGTGTTTCTGTTCAGTTCAATTGACGAAGAGATGGCAGAATATCGATCATGGTTTCCTTTCTCAAATGACGATTATCATCAGGTATTTTCATACCTTCATCTTGGTGGACTAGAGAACATGCGTTCCCTGCTTCTCTGGGTATATGTGCAAACAGGGGGAGGATATCTAAATGTTCCAAAACCAGTGCGCCCTCCAACTCATGGAATATACCATCCAGAGTGCCATCCGGGTATCCAGATCTCAGAATACCGAATGTTTCTTCCCAAAACAACCATGAAAGCTGGAATTCTCTTTTGGCAAAACCAGTATCTTTCAAAATCCCTTGAAGCAGTAGACATGGTCATCACTTCACTTGAATATGAAGGTCTTGACACGATACCTGTTTATTGTTCATCAGCACCCGATAAAATTAGCGGATCACCTGGAATCGCTGATATTATTCGCCATTATTTCATGGATGGTGAAAAGACTACAATTGATGTACTGCTAATAATGATGGGATTTTCGCAGCTCAGTTTTTCAGCCCCTGGTTCAGGAGAGACCAATATGGTGACAGATAACTTTTTTTCTTTGCTCGGAGTGCCAGTTCTTCAGCTCATCACCACAAACCAGGGTTGTGAGGAATGGAACAACAATATCGCCGGACTCTCTATCTTGGAAATATCTTCACACGTTGTCTGGCCTGAATATGATGGACAGATAATTACAGTTCCGGTAGCATGTTATGAACAGGCCGAAAACACAAGAAAGATACGGGGAATTAATGAACGAATTCAGAAAGTAGCGAAAATGGCAAAATCATGGGCAGAACTTCGTATTACTCCGGTTCATGAGAGACGGGTTGCATTGATACTCTACCAGTATGGTCTTGCCAATGATTGCATTGGTGGGGCATTTGGTCTTGATACTCCTGAAAGTGTGGTAAAAATACTCCATGCGATGAAAGATGCAGGTTATGATTGTGGAGAAGAACTACCTGCATCAGGACAGGAACTTATTCAACAACTTCTGTCCAGCCTTACCAACACACCCGAATGTATGGATGAAGAAGAATTGAAGAGAAGATCTGTAGATTTAGTCTCTACAAAGGAATACTTAACCTGGCTTTCCAGAATCCCAAAGGGATGCAGTCAGAAAATTATTCACGACTGGGGAGAACCACCAGGAACAATACTTACAGCCGGGAAAGAGGTTCTTATTCCAGGAAAATTGTTTGGTAATATCTTTATCGGACTACAACCACCACGTGGATTTTTAGAAGAGGCTGATGCCGTTTATCATAGTAATGATATTGTTATGCCTCACCAGTATCTTGCTTTTTATCAGTGGATCAAAGAAAAATTCAAAGCACAGGCCATCATCCACATGGGAACTCATGGCACTCTGGAATGGCTTCCAGGAAAAGGTGTGGGGCTGTCATCAGAATGTTATCCGGACATCACTCTTGGAGATCTGCCACACCTGTATCCATATATCATTGATAATCCAGGGGAGGGTATCCAGGCAAAAAGACGATCTTCAGCAGTTATTCTGGATCACCTTATCCCTGCCATGACCCGTGCGGGAGGGTATGGAAAACTTGAGGAACTTACAATTTATATCCAGGATTATTTCCGGTCAGAAAAAAATCGTGATAATGCAAAAGCCCTGGAAATTCTTAAAGAAATTGCACAATTGGTTGAAGAGACAAATCTGTCTTCTGATTTGCAGATATCTTTGTCAGATCAGGAAAACCTGGCAGCATCACTTGAATTAATATATGATTACCTGTGTACAGCCAGAGACTCACTTATCAAGGATGGCCTTCACATTTATGGTTTTAGCCCTGAAGGAGAGAGATTTTGTGAAATGCTCTATGCCCTGACAAGGATGAAGAATGGTTCAATGCCATCACTTCGTGAATCCGTCGGAAAATCAATGGGTCTTATTCTCTCCAAATTACAGGAAAATCCATCCGGGTGGAATGAATTATTTCAAAAACCAAATGGTGCACTGATTGATGATATCGATAAAATCTCGTTTGATATAATCCGGAGTATTGTGGCAACAGGATGTGATCCTGAAAAAATCCCTGTAATTACACAGGATTTATACAATAATTCAGAGCTGAATGAAACACTTATCAGGATTTGTAAAACCATTGTCCCTGATCTCAGGCAGACTACCGATGAGATGAACAACCTGCTTTCAGGGTTAAACGGCGGATATGTTCCTCCTGGTCCATCAGGCCCTCCAACCAGGGGAAATGCACATATTCTACCAACAGGTAGAAATTTTTACTCTATTGATCCGGCAATAATCCCAACACCAGCTGCCTTTGCCATAGGGAAAAAGATGGCTGATCAGATGATAGAACGGTACGTCAGGGATGAAGGTGTTTATCCGGAAAATGTTGGAATAGTAATTTTTGCAACCGACAGCATGAAAACCGGGGGAGATGATATTGCATACCTTCTCTGGCTTATGGGTCTTCGCCCGGTATGGTCATCATATGGCGGAAGGGTTACAGGTCTTGCAATTATTCCTTTGTCTGAATTAAATAGACCACGGATAGATGTAACTCTTCGGATAACAGGTCTCTTCCGCGATGTTTTTCCAGGTCTTGTTGAGTTGATTGATGAAGGTGTTGAGATGGTTGCAACCCTTGATGAAAGTGATCAGGAAAATTATCTTGCATCTCATCTTCGAAAATCCCTGCTTGAATCGCTGAAAAATGGTATGGATCCTGATGAGGCCAGATCACGAGCATTGGTCAGGATTTTTGGCTGTCCGCCAGGAACATACGGTGCAGGTGTGGCAGATAAGATAATTACATCCGGATGGGAAGAAAGGCAGGATCTTGCAGATACATATATTGACTGGGGTGGTCATGCATACGGACGGAAATATAAAGGAGAGGCTATGAAGGATCTCTTCAGGACTCTTCTTTCCAGGCTTGATGTAACTGTGAAAAACCACAACTCACGAGAACTTGATATACTGGATAATGATGATGATTTCATGTATCATGGAGGTATGATTGCAGTTACCAAAGCCTACGGAGATAAAGATCCTGTTTCTTTTGTAGGCGATAGTTCTGATCCTGATAAACCTGTTCTCCGGACGGTTGAAGAAGAGAGTAAATTTCTGTTCAGGAGCCGCATTGAGAATCCAAAATGGCTTCTTGGTCTCAAACCTCACAGGTACAGGGGAGCACAGGAATTAACCTCTCTATTTGATTTTGCCTTTGGATGGGATGCCACTGCTGATGTTCTTGAAAAATGGCAGTACCAGTCACTGGCTGAAACATTTCTCTTTGATAAAGCCTGTCGGGAATGGTTGTCAGAAGATAACCCTTATGCACTTCAGCATATGGCCGGCAGACTGCTTGAAGCAGTGGACAGAGGGATGTGGAACCCGGATGAAGAAACACTCAGTCTTCTCCAATCCATATACTTATCTGTTGAAAGTAATCTTGAGTCCCTGACCGATCCAAAAAGCAGAATATCAACGAAGGATATTTAAGATTTCTTCAATAAGCATAAGTGAACCGGTAATCCCAAAGATCGTTTTTGGAATTATCTCAATTTTTCCTGATGGAGGATGAGAAATATCAATATATCCTCTGCATATGCCAAGGTTTTTCATCATACTTCCAGTTGTTCCATCAGTAAAAACTATATCAGGATCCTTTCCTGGAAAGATCCCAAGACAGTTATCAAGGTGGTTTTCCTGAAGGAAGTTTATGAGCTTTTCAGAGTATGTCCTGCATGAACCATCAGTAAGCTTTATTCCGACGGGTATCATGCCAAGGTACGTATAGAGCCATTTTACAAGTGGGAACGCAAGAGAACTTTCCGCCCGTATGGCAAACCCTGAACCACGGGGGAGTCCTGAAACGGCATTTATCCTGGCAATGTTGCTGGCAGCAGTTTTTTCTGCAGAATGAATCTCCTGGTTTACAACAAAGGGTTCTTTTCCTAAAAAGCTGCAAATATCAGCAATCCATGACCTGGTGGCATCAAAACCTATCGGTGCTCCGTCTTTTGGCAAAATGAAAGGGATTTTAAAATGATTATAATAATAATTAGCAGTTTCAATTGCATATTCAGGAAATACGATGGCATTTAGTAATGCACCGGATGACAAACTAAGATCTTCTGTATCTGATCCTGCTCCCGGAGTTGAAAGGAGGGTTATTCCTGATTTTTCAAGGAGAGATGTTATTTCTTTTTTGGTTCCTTCACAATATCTTTGAAGGATTGATAAACCGATAAGATTAATTTTATTTTCGGGTTTTCCTGAAGGTTCAATATGTTCCAGGATCCTGACAAGCATTTTGTCAACACCAATTGGTGCAGATGATGAATATCCGGGTATTTCAACAGGAATACATCTTTTTTCCATTCCCATATCGGTTATCACTTTTTTTATGTCATCTCCGATAAGTGAAGCTCCAGGGGCGTTGATAAGGACTATCAGACCGTCCCACCTGTTTTTCATATAATCCAGAATCTTTTCCAGTTTGTCATGAGTTCCAAATATGTAGTCCTGATCATCAAGATAGGTACAGGGGATCCTTGATTGTCCAAAAAACCATGGCTCAGGGCGAAGATATGGATCAGAAATTTCTGATTCATTCCTCTTTAAGTGAGCAATATGCCCATGATAAAATTTACATCCAGTAGGGCTGTTTAAAATTACCATGATATCAGGAATGCCCTCAGCACCCAGGATCATTACGGTGAGAATGTCAGGATCTGTCACCCCTGTCATTATAGATAATTCCTCCATCCTTCTGTCACAGGTCCAAAAAGAATGGAAGTCCAGTGTTTCATTGAAGATAATGCACCGAAAAAACCCACATTCGGACAAAAAGGAATCATTCCATATCGTACATTTGCTTTTTTATGATCAAGCCAGATAGTAGTTAATACAAGGTCCGGACGGTATGTTTTGATGTCATCATACAATTTTTCCAGAGTATAATCCGGGATTATTGATATGTCTGATATTTTCTGTTTATCTTTCATTAAATACGGAGATGAAAGATATCCTGCGCGAATTATTTCCATCCCGCATTCTCTGACGATTTCTAAAACCCAGGATATATCCGGACCTGATGAAGAGATAATAACCCGTTTTCCAACAGTTTTCTGCATAATCAATCCAATCTCTTCACGGTATTTTTTTTCTTTAAGAGCTATCAGGGCTGATCCTTTATCTTCAACCCTGAATATCTTTGCAAGATTCTTTACCCATCTGACCGTATCATGGAATGTAAAAGGCAAAGAGTAAGGAAAAATATCTGATCCTGTTTTTTCTGAAATTATTTCTGATAATTTCAGTGTACTTTCATCAGAAGAAGCAGGTAGAATGAGACTTTGCTTATTCATAGACTCCACTTCATTTACAGTGGTGTGTGCGAGAAATCTGCATAAAACTGGGATATCAAGTGCAGATAGATACTGGTTTAACTCATTGAAATTAGCAGAGGTATTATTTGCAAGAATTTTTTCTCCAACCAGAACCACAGATTTTCTTTTTCCCCCTGTTCCTTTTTTT
>JAAYPD010000355.1 GCA_012520015.1 Methanomicrobiales archaeon | reverse complement strand
TCACGGGCCATGGCAACAACTGAGTTAGTCAGCATATGCCCCGAAATAATCTCCCCTGCCGTTGAGCAGCCAATAACGGTTGAACTGGAGAAAACCTTCTTCATAGCCTTGCTGATTTCACCAGGTTCGTAAGTGGATGAAGCGAAAAAAAGAACCAGTGCGGGGTTTGTATCTCCAAGTGTCGCGCGGATCTCATCAACCGCGGAATTTATAACAGAATTTTGTGATTTTGCAATTTTTACTGACATATTTACACCTCTAAACTGATTCCCATCTCATTTGCAACCTGCAATATCACATTAATTGCGGCTGGATCATCATCAGAGTCATCTGTAAAAATTGTTGTATTAACACCTTTTAAAAGAAGCTTGGTTCGTGTAGTGCTTGCAATCGCTTCGTTTCCCTGCGATCTCTGTTCAATCAGGGAATCGATTAACATCTTTACCTTCCCGGCCATAAGTTATTTAATAGCAAAACCTGATATTAAAGTTTGTTGATATACACCATTCTTCCTGTAATAATATTTCATAACAATCCTTTAAAAATTCGTAATTTTATGTTATATCCACTATCATTAACCAGGAGACAAAGAGTATGACTGTTATTCACCTTGCATGTGAAGATACAATTAGAAGAATCTAAATACTGGTGCAGACCATTCCCCTTTCAGGAGTAAGTACATGGTAGAGTCAAAAAAGTATACACTACCCGCCCTCTCATTTGAGTATGGAGCTCTTGCCCCGTTTATCTCAGAAAAGCAACTGACCCTGCATCACCAGAAACATCATCAGGGTTATGTCACAGGTGCGAATGCCCTGCTTGAAAAGATGGAGAAGGCACGAAGTGAGGGTTCAGACCTGGATCAAAAAGCCCTTCTTAAAGAGTTTTCATTTCACATCGGAGGTCACCGGCTTCACACCCTGTTCTGGGAAAATCTTGCCCCGGCCGGTAAAGGAGGAGGTGGTGCTCCGGCAGGAACACTTGCAGAGTGGATAAACCGCGACTTTGGCTCATTTGACAGGTTTAAAAAAGAGTTTACACAGGCAGCTTCTTCAACCGAAGGTTCAGGGTGGGCAGTGCTCACCATATGTCTTGGAACACAGCGGCTGCTTCTTATGCAGGTAGAAAAGCACAATGTCCACGTGTACCCCGGATTTAAAATCCTGATGGCTCTTGATGTATGGGAACACGCATATTACCTGGACTACATGAATGACCGGGCCAAATTCATCGAAAACTTCTGGAACATTGTCAGGTGGGATGTGGTCAACCAAAGACTTGAATCAGCCCTGAAGAGCTGACTCTCTCATTAACTTTTTATTGTCACCGGCCAATTCTATCTTACTATTCTGAAAAAGGTGGGGCCGGTAATTATGGTAGATTCATGTCAGTATAACAACTCATCTCTGGCAGGATACCAGGACCAAAACTGTCAGGTAATTCTGAATGATATACCTGCAGGTCTTCTGGTACTTGATGAGAATAAGATTATCTTTGCTAACAATGCAGCAACAAGTCTGCTCAGGGCGCGCAGTTTGACAGACATCTGCGGTTTATATATTTCTGACATCTCCCCGACGACCCAGCCGGATGGTTCTTCTTCAGCCGCGACGATTCAAAACCTTCTTCGTTCAGTTGAAAAAGGAAAATACACCAGGTTTGAATGGATATTAAACCGGTTTGACAAGTCTGAAGTTCCGGTGAAAGTTACAATACATCAATCAGAATGCCCGGGCTCATCGCACCTGATGGTAACCATCATCGACAACACATCAGAACACAATGCCATCTCGGATATCATCCATCTTTCAGAAGAGATGAAAAAAGGAAATCTCCGGGCCAGGTTATCAGCAGAAGGTTATGGTGGTGACATGTATAAGCTCATCACCTCTACCAATTCAATGCTGGACAGTATCCTCCATCCATTCAGGGATATGAACAAGGTCCTTCAGAGGATCGCCATGGGGGACATGTCTGCCAGCATTGAGCAGAAGTACTCAGGGGAACATGAAAAAATCAGAAATGCCGTAAATGGTGTGGCAGACATCACAAGACAAGTTCATGAAGAGATATCCAGGATGGTAGATGCCGCAAAACAGGGAGATCTTGCAAACAGGGGTCGACCGGATCTTTTTACCGGTGAATATGCCGCAACGATCACGAAAATAAATGAGATGCTTGATGCAATTCTGACTCCCATCCGTGCAGGTAACCGTATCCTTCAGAAGATTCGCAAAGGAGATCTAAGTGAACGGGTAGAGATTGAATGTGTCGGCGATCATGCAAGAATAAAAGATGCAATAAATGCTGTACATGACTGGTTAAGTGGCCTTATTGTATACGTTACCCGGATTTCTGACGGGGACATGGCTGCTGAAATTATCCAGGCGTCAGATAAAGATCAGATCCACGGCCCTCTTGTAAGAATGCGGGATAATATCAGGAGTGTTATCGCTGACGTTGATGCACTGGTGAAATCAGGTTCTGAAGGCAGGCTGATGGAAAGGGCAGATCCATCAAGGCACAAAGGGGACTATCGGATCATAATTGAAGGAATTAACAAAACCCTTGACTCCGTGATTGTTCCTGTCCACGAGGCGATGGAAGTATCCAAAGGATATGCCGGATATGACTTTACCAGGCGAATGGATGCTGGGATCACATATTCAGGAGACTGGGAGGCCTTCCAGAAGGCCCTTGATGATGTCGGGCATCATGTATCTGCTGCAATTTCTGTAATTACAAAACAGGTGGAAATTTTGAACAGGGCAACATCCCAGGCCTCGTCCAGTATTCGTGACATGTCGTCAGGCTCCTCTCTTCTTGCAGAGATCGCCCAGAATGTAAGTATAAAAGCTGAGCAGGGGGGTGACGGTTTATCTCAGATTCTTAGAGCGATGGAGGATCTTGCCATCAATGTGTCTGATGTTTCTACAAGGACCAGTGAGGTCAACCAGATATCTTCTGATACGAATACCCTTTCCAAGAAAGGTTCATCTCTTGCCCAGGAAGCTGAGCAGGGAATGAGAGAGATAACCAGCTCGACTGATATTGTCACCGGTCTTGTTCATGAGATCATGGAAGAGATGGGAAGGATAAGAAAAATTTCTTCTGTCATCTCTGACATCGCATCCCAGACAAATCTTCTGGCATTAAATGCCGCTATTGAGGCTGCAAGGGCTGGCGAGGCTGGCAGAGGATTTGCTGTTGTTGCAAGTGAAGTAAAGGCCCTGGCACTTGAGTCAAGGCAGTCGGCTGAGAATATCTCGGAGATGATTGAAGAACTTACTAAATAGACGCAGGAAGCCTCAGATACCATGGACAAAAGTGTTCTGGTTGTAAGAGATGGAGGAAAAGCCTTAAATGAGACTCTTGAAGTCTTCAACAAGATTATCGATTCGGTAAACACGGTCAGCCTGCAGATGGATAATGTCGCAAAAGCTGCTGAGCAGCAGGCAGCAGCCGTGGAAGAGATTACAGCATCCATCAACGAGGTTAATACCCTGATATCAGGAACGGCAAAAGATGCGATTGCATCTGCCGCAGCAAGTGAAGAGGCGGCGGCAGCAATAGATCAGATATCGGAACAGATCTCAATGGTAAATGTCGCTGCTGAAAGTCTGAATGCAGAAACCGGCAAGTTTTCAATTTAATCTTTCATTTTTCTACCGGCTTGTGAACAGAACCTGTCTTTGATCTCTGATGGCAGGAGAGGTATATTGGAGACTGAACGGTTTCCTGGCCTGATGATAACGTGAATGAAAAACAATCCCCCGGTTAGTGCCTGGGCATATGCAGCTTTTAGTTCTTCTGGTGTATGCACCTTGCATGTCTTGTGAAAACCACTTGCCTTTGCCAGAAGTTCAAGATCCACCAGATTAAATGCAGGGGAACACTGGTCACCCGTGCTTCCAAATACTCCGTTATCAAGGCAGATTATGATGAGGTTTTCTGGTGATTCTCCAGAAATGACCGGAAGAACAGAAGTTCCAAGAAGGCTTCCGTCACCGTCAAGGACGACCACCTTCCGGTCGGTTCCCAGGGCAATTCCAAGTCCCAGTGGACTTGCCTGGGTATATGAACCAAGCATGTAAAAATTGGCTGGAACATCCCTCGCATGGTAGAGCTCTTTTGATGGGACACCGATATTTGAAACGACAAGTTCGTTGGTCATCATAGACGCAATAACTTCAATAGCATCTGCCCGCTGCATAATTGGTTTGGAAAATACACCCTTATGGGATAGATCCACGATGCGTTCCCTGGTCTTTTCATGAGGATTTTGAAAACAATCTCTCTCTCCCTCCCAAAGCCGGGGAGAGATAAGGGCAATATGGGGCCTGTTTTCCTTCCATGCATCACTTATCACTGATGCAATGAGATCAATATCTTTATACTCCCGGATTATTGTGCATGGAATATTGTATAAATTCATGAGCTCCGGGATCTTCTCGTTAAACGGAATCTGGGCTGGTATCTTCTCCTGGTAATATCCTCTCCAGCTTGCAATGACAGGCAGGGGCAGGCCATACAGGTAGGGCAGGGTCATCAGGGCGTTTAAAGAATTACCAAGACCCGAACTTTGCATCTGTAATACACCCCGCTTTCCCACAAGGGACAGGCCTGACAGGATACCAATACCGTCTTCTTCCCGTGAGATAGTAATATACCTGAACTGTTTTTCAAGAATCCCGCAGAGATCTTTGGTCCGATCACATGGAAGAGATATGATATATTCAATGTTCTGGTCTTTTAAAATCAGGGATACGGCGTTTTCATGCATGTAATCTCATCCATCTCTGCACCCTGGCAGATATCTTCTTAAATGGTGTCGCTTTAGTCACCTGCATGTCAGGTTTTTTCAGATATTCTGGAAGATTCTTTTCTCTCATGAGATATCCTCCCCCGGTAATGTTTAAAAGAATTTTTTCATCCGGGTGGATAACACCTGAACGGAGTGCATGTATCAGCCCTGCCACGCAAACAGCAGCAGCAGGATCAGGATCAATCCCTTCACATGAAGAAAAAAGGTTTCCTGCGTCTTTTGCATCCCCGGAAGAGACACTGCCCATGATGCCGTTTGTTGCCGTCAGGACGTCAAACACTCCTCCTGCAACTCCATATGCAGGTTCCCGGTTTGTAAGGACATCGGAGAAAACCCGGGTGATGGCATTTTCAGCATCTGGCATATCTTCTTCCCATATCTCTCTTCTCCTAAAACTCCATGCCCTTACCATGGGGACGAATGGTTCATTCTGAAACAGGAGAAGACGAGGCATTTTCTTTCCAAATCTGCCATCAGCAATAAGACGAAGTGAGGCTTCATATGCTGCAATTCCACCTGTCCCACTCCCAACAGCCTGCAGGTACAAATCAGGCAGTACCCCCATGGCAAGAGTTCCTGCCACCATGACCGTTCCCATGCCATCCCTTCTTGCAACATTCTTTGCTCCTCCTTCCGGAATAATCCCCGGCAATGTACAGATCTTGTTTCCAAGGCTGATTGCATCGGTATAATCACCGGATATTGAAATGAGCATGACATTGCTGGCAGGTGTTGTTGTAAAAATGCGACTTTGTGCTGTTTCAGGAATAACAATGATGACTGGCTGGCCTGTTTGTGCTGACACTTCGGCAAAGGCACGTCCGGTATTACCGGCAGAGGATACCAGGATGACCCTTTTTGTCCGCCCGGCAAGTCTTTGCATTGTGGGAAATGCTTCAAACTCTTTGAACGAACCACTTACGGTAAAGGCGCCCTTGTCTGGCCAGTACCCTGAGAAGGCTATCCAAAGGTTGGAAAGGTTCAAAATTCCTGCGAGCCCCTCGCTTTTGTAACATATAGGCTCAGCCAGTGTTGGAATTGAACCAGTGACCGGAAGCCAGTCTGAGTACTTAAATATTCCCGGTTCATCCCGGAGGGTTATCTGGCGTACAGCATACCTGGTCCTGATAAGCCCCTTGCAGCCATGTGGGCAGGTTAGGGTGTAGGTGTCGGCAAATTCATGGTTACACTGCGGACATGTGAGAATATATTCACTCATATCTTAAATTCACCTTTCATGAGCATTTCACGGACTTTCCTGCAGAGTATCTCAGCTCTTCTCCGGTCTGACTGGCGCAGAACTATTGGAATCTCTTTATCTCCCATTATGGTTCCAAAATTGCCTTCATATACTGATCCATTGCAGGCCTCAACACATGTCCCGCAGACAAAACATTTCACCTGGCTGATGGTCCCATCCTCCCTTATTGCATCAACCGGGCACGATTCCCTGGCATTGCATGGGGAACAGTTTTGACATCGCCATGGATGGTGCTGAATACATGATGCTGTTCCTGTCCATACCCGGTCATAATAGTCACTTCCTACAGGCTGACGGTTACTGATATCCACAACAGGCAATGTGATGTCTTTGTCCATGACACAAAGGGAAGCCAGGACGTCTCTGTCAACCAAAGGAATTGCAGTTCCGATACTGGTTATACATTCAGGGCCCGCAGCAGTACGAAACCCTCCACAGAACATGGCATCCATCTTCTTAAAGTCCGCATGGACAGAAATATTTGGCCGCTCTGTTGAACTTCTGGTTCCCGTTCCAATAACTCTTCCTTCTGCCCCGTTCATTATTACCGGATCCCCGGGAGAGAGCAAACGAAGGGTTGGATCGTTTTCAAGCGGGTTGATCTCCCCGCACCCGGATACTGTCGCTTCACTGGCATTGCCGGCTAATGAAAGGGTGGAGAAGATGGTCTTTACAGGTTCATTGCCACCGTTGATGAAGGCAGAGTAATTTTTAAAACAGCTCCTTGTAGAAAGCAGCCTGGCAAAAGGAATGTCTTCCAGGGTTACATCGGTTTCATGGTCTTTTCCTGCAGAAGTTACCTTTACGTGGATATCTTTTCCAGCAATAAGATCATGAAACAGGTGCCCTCCGCCGTACCTGTTATCTGCCTGTGCCGTCCCAAAGACGATGAGATCGACAAGGCCAAGTCGTTCATTCGGGCATGGGCCAGGAATCGCGGGCACTCCCTGAAGTGACACGGTATCAGCCCGCAGGAAGGAACCAGGGCTTGCAACGGGAACAGAAAGAACCGCATAAGTTCCTGACATAACCCCACAGGTGCCACAGGTTACAATGTCAACATCAGAAATGGTGTCCTCCTGTGCAATCCTTCTCTTAAATTCAGATGCCGTAAGGATCACTGCAGTGCCATCTGAAAGTGCAGACCTAATCCTCTCAATCTCTCTCATAATATCCGGATATCTTCAACTTTAACCTGCAGGCCCTCTCTTCGTGTCAATAACTGGTTCACAACCCCGGTGTGGGTTAAGTTCATCATGCAGTAGGCGGGAAGAAATCTCATCCGTCTTCCAAACACCGGTGAATGGTTGATGACATCAGCTATTCCTTCAAACCCTATTATGTGATAGGCCTCAAGATCCTTTACTTCTCTGCCACGTGAAAATAGCGGCCCGACAACATGTGTAATAATCACACCAGATACCCTGCTTGCTGACAAAACCCGGAGTACATGCTGGACCGGGCAACCGGAACCCATGGGTCTTCCGGTAATGATGTCACCTGTATGGATATCCCACCGTTCCACCAGGTCAGGTCTGAAAGGGAGGAGAATTTTTCTGGCCGAACATTCTCCAGGTAAAGGATAAAGAATAAAATCATAAGAATCACCAAGGATATCAACAGTTTCATCACTCCTTTTTGTGCCAGGTCTCTCCTGACAGAAGAGCTGAGAAGAAAAAGGGCACTCCTCTTTTTTCCTGGTGCCTGCTTTCAGGGCAAGAAGAAATTCGTTACATGTTCCATGTCCACATGCACCACAGTCTCTCCCGGGAGGTGTCCAGTCTTCCTCCATTAATCACCCCTGAAAGTGAGTGCATCACCATCAAGCCTACGGAGAACTCCGTTATGGTTCTTCCACCCTATGTTGGTTTTTCCAATACAAACCGTGCAAACACCAAGTGGAGGGATTCCCCTGAGGGTAATGACTGACGGATCATGAATATCACAAGCCATTCTGATTGCTCTGGTCAGGTACCTTATCCCGGTTCCCTGCACTGCATTCGTCTCAACGATGTCGATTTCTTCCCTGATTCTCCGGATTTTCTCTCTAAACACCTCTTTTTCTGCCTGAGATACAAGATCAATCCTGGTAACAACTGCAATGTCAGCAAGGGCAATCATAGGCGCCATCTTCGCTGGAGAATGGATACCGGAAATTGCTGATAAGACGACAATTCCAAACGACTGGGTGGTGTAGGGTGTGCAACGCAGACACAAGCCTGCACTTTCGACGATAAATAAGTCTGCACATTCTGCCATCGCCCATTCTATTGCCTCGTCAAGGATCATTATCCCTGCATGGTCCGGGCAGAGGTCCCCTGAATAGACTTTTCTTGATGGAATACCGAATTCTGACCTAATCTCTTCGTCTTCCGTTGCACAGACCACATCTATCTTCAGGTAGGCTGCCCTGAGATTTGGATGAGTTCTCAGTATTTGCTTTGCTACTGCAGTCTTTCCTGCCGAAGGAGGACCTGCAATGATGATAAGCTTCATTAGTGGGATACCGGGAGAGGTGCTGTAATAAGTTCCCCTGCCCTGATCATCTCTCTCATTTGTCTGATAATTCCGTCCATGTGAAGTATCTGGTGGATTGCATGTTCTTCAGCTCCATCAGGTTCAATAATTTTTAAGACTGCACCATCCCGCATGACAATTCGTCGGTCAGAAAGCAGAGAGACCAAAGGGTCGTGAGTGACAAAAAGTAGTGCTTTATGGTGTTGGCGGAGGACTTCTATCACTTTTTCCTTGAATATACCAGCGTTTTCAACCTCATCAAGCAGGATGATAGGGGTATTTGAGATGAGAATGGCATCAGCAACCATCAGGGATCTTGTCTGACCTCCGGAAAGACTGGTCATCCTGACATGGGCTGATATAGGCTCCCCTGTAAACTGGTTTGCAAGATTAATTGTCTCCTGAATACAGGACTCTTTCATGTTCCCTCGGGAAAGGAGATGCATCCGTAAAAAGTCAGAGACGATAAGGTCACACAGACAACGGGTATTCTGGGTTATGAGGGCAACTGGCTTTGCCGCAGGGTCACGGACATAGCGCTCATGCGGGAGTTTTCCATTGACGAGAACTTGTCTTCCGGTGACAGTGTCCCGGTTTGCAAATATTTCGATGTCATTTATAAATGCACTTTTACCTGAACCGGTTGGGCAGACGATAGACAGGGTATCCCCCGGCCTGATATGTATTTTATCAAATGCTTCTCTTGTTCCCTTGCGGTTATGTCCTGGAAGTATGGTAATCTCCTTTATGGTTTCCTCTGTCATCCTGAATACAATGTATGCTAAAATAGTTATTAATATTACCTGAATCTGATGAGAATTAATACAATAAGCCAATTTTTTGCACAATAAAATAAGATAAAAATACAATTTTTCTCTATGTTAAGATTTGTATACCTTGTTTGAACATTCAAAAAATTTCTTTCATCTCACCAGAAAAAATGTTTTAATGTCGGTCATCCGGAGACTTTTTTATGGGATCTAATCGATACCAATAGTGTTTACCAGTCTTTCATGGATCAGGGATCTTCCATAATAATTCTGATAATTTTCATTACACAATGATATGGATTACACATGTATCGCGTCCTCTACGTAGATGATGAACCCGGCATCCTTGAGCTCGTGAGAATGTACTTGGAAAGTTACGGCACGATGCTCATTGATACTTGCCCATCAGCAGAAGAAGCAAAGGACCTGGTTAGCAGGACCAGCTATGATACAATCGTTCTTGATTATTACATGCCAGATGTAAATGGCATTGAGTTTTTAAAAGAGGTCAGACAAAAGGGATTTGATTGTCCGATAATCATCTACACCGGCAGAGGCAGGGAGGAAGTTGTTATTGATGCGCTCAATAACGGGGCTGATTTTTACCTGCAAAAATCAGGTGAACCAGGCAGGGAGTTTGCCGATCTTTACTCAAAGGTAAATATTGCAATCCGGAAATACCATGCAGAAAAACAGGTGAAAGAAACCAGTGCCTTACTTCGCTCAACACTTGAATCCACGGCAGACGGCATCCTTGTCGTTAACAGCGAAGGAAAGATAACTGCCTGGAACAGGAAATTTGTCCAGATGTGGAATGTTCCCTACCATCTCCTGGAAGGGAGGGATTATTCTGCAGTGCTGAGTTACATCCTTCCACAGATAATAAATCCCGGTCATTTTTTTAATCAGACTGATTTTCGCGTCCGGGAAGGAATAAGACCAGGTATTGACATTATAAACCTGCGAAATGACAAGACATATGAACGGTACTCCCAGCCGCAGATGATAGACGGGGAGATAGTTGGTAAAGTATGGAGCTTTCGGGACATTACTGCCAAAAAAAATGCCGAGAATGCCCTTCTTGAAAGCGAGGAGCGCTTTCGTCTTCTCTTTGAACAGGCCCCGGTCTCCTACCAGTCTTTGGATGAAAATGGGAATATAATCGAAGTGAACCAGGCCTGGACAAGGCTGACCGGATACTCTAAGGACGAAGCTATTGGCAGGTCTTTCGTGGAATTTATTCCGGATAAAAAGATCATGGACTACCAGCAGTTTCTGCTTGACATTAAAGAGATTGGTTCGGCAAATGAATCAGAACTGGCGATTATCCATAAAACCGGCAGGGAGGTCCCGGTTATTGTCTCCGGAAAAATGTTGTCAGGAGGCCCTGAATCGGAGATAAGGACCTTGTGGACATTTACCGACATTTCTGAACAAAAACTCATAGAATCACAAAAAGAGGAGGCGTTTTATCAGATCCAGAAAAATCTTGCAGAACTTGCCGTACTAAACGATGGTGTCAGGAATCCTCTTACGATCATAGCAGGTCAGGCAGAACTGATGCTTGGTTGTGAAGCAGAGAAGATTCTTGCACAAGTAAAGGAGATAGATAACATGATCAACCAGCTGGATCAGCGATGGTTTGAGTCAGCCAAGATTTTAAAATATCTGCACCGCCATCATGACATCCTATATCCGCCTGGATAATACCTGCTTCTGGTATCCTGACAGAAATATCTGATATCTGAAAACAGGAAACACTATTGCCCTGGAGAGGGAACATTTGCGAAGATATGGATATTGCCCTGATTGATCTGATCCTCCACATTGATACATCCCTTGAGCAGATGGCCCTGGAATATGGTCTGATGATCTATGCCATCCTTTTTATCATCATTTTTTGCGAGACAGGACTTGTCGTCACACCATTCCTGCCAGGAGATTCCCTCCTGTTTGTATCCGGTGCCCTCGCCGGAAGTAGTGTGCTAAATCTCTGGTTCCTTCTGATCATCATAGGTCTTGCTGCGGTTATCGGGGATACTGTAAACTTCTGGATTGGAAAATTTGCAGGATGTAAAATTATGGAAGGGCGGCTTTCTGCATTCATCCACAAGAAGTGGCTTTTAAAGACCCACCTGTTCTTTGAAAAATATGGAGGGGCCACCATCGTTATTGCCCGGTTTGTCCCGATTGTAAGGACATTTGCCCCATTTCTTGCCGGAGTTGGAAAGATGAATTACCAATGGTTCCTTTTCTATAATGTCACCGGAGCAGTGCTATGGACTGGCGGACTTGTGGGAGGGGGGTACCTGATTGGTAATATCCCTGTAATATCTGATCATGTCTCACTTCTCATGTGGTTTGTTCTTGCTCTATGTATATTCTCAATCGCTATGGTTTTGAAAGCCGTTCTGTCAGCAGTACTGCATGATAAAAGTAAAGAAAGGGGAACAGGAGAGACTGCAGCTGACTTCTGCTATCGCATTGAAGTGAAAAAATAATTGTGAAAGCTGATTTTAACCTCCCCTGGCAAGATGCACCTGGATCAAAGAGGTGAAATCAGTCAATGCCATATATCTACGTACCTGGCTGTCGATGAGTACCGGTGCCGGAGAAGACCAATGAAATGTGAACAAAAACCTGCACAGGATCCTGCTTTTTCCAGATATGCTGCTGAGACTATGCTGCCTCTCCTTTTATCACTGAAGCAGGAATTAACAGGAGTCAGAACGGCGGATGATATCGAATATGTTCACCGGACCAGGGTTGCAACAAGGAGGATAAGGGCATGCCTTACCATCTTCTCTCCAAGTCTTCCTCCTGAAAAGATAAAAAACTGGAGACGCACCATCAGGGATATTACCAGATCTCTGGGTGAAGCACGTGACCTGGATGTTCAGATTGATTTTATAGATAAATTTATTTCCAGACATATCAGGGATGAATGCCAGGAGGAATTGTTATTTTACTCAGACCATGAGCCGGGTCATCACCCGCTTTTTTCGGCTAAACAGGTTGAAGGTGTAGGAGATAATGATGAACCTGGATCTGTCCAGCATCTCTACTGCACCAGATCTTTTGACATCAACAGACCTGGTCTTGAATGCCTTCTGCAAAGACTGAAGGCCCGGCGGCAGCGTATTCAGCCAGATCTTGTTAAAGCTGCTGACCGGCTGGAGCTGACAGCTGTTCCGGAGTCTATGATCTCTTACCTTCATGAGCTTAAAATAAGGGCAGAAATTGAGGGTGGAACTGTTAATTCCCAATTTTCATATGAACACGCATTTGTCAGCATAATGACAGCCATCTCCAATCTCTTCTGGTTTGAGCCATGGCTGAATGAACCGGATAATATCCACCAGCACCATGAGATGCGCATTGCGGCAAAACGGCTTAGGTATATTCTTGAGGCCTTTTCAGGTCTGTATGAATGCGGATTAAAGACTGAGATTAAAACTTTTAAAAGTCTTCAGGATGTGCTTGGAGACATGCATGACTGCGATGTCTGGATTGAAAGAGTACCGGCATTTATCCTTGATGAGAAGAAAAGGGCATACAGGTACTTTGGGAATCCTGACTTTTTCTCCATCATTGAACATGGACTATCCGGGCTTCTTGAAAACCGGAAAAACAGAAGAGTGGAGCTTTTTAATGAGCTTCATGTTCTGTGGGATAAGATTAGGGAGGAGGGTTTCTGGGACCAGCTCATGGAGAAAGTCTCACACCCGGCCAGGTCTTCATTCAGGGAAGATGATGCACAGGACAATGACAGACCAGTAACGATTGCCCTTATATCAGACATACATGCAAACCTGCCCGCACTTGAGGCGGTTTTGGCCGATGCAAAACAGAAAGGCGCAACTGCTGTTCTGAATGCCGGTGATAGTATCGGGTATGGTGCTTTTCCTGATGAGGTCATCTCTTATCTTCGCTCATCCCATGTGCTCTCTGTCATCGGGAATTATGACCTGGCTGTTCTTTCAAAAAAATGGAAGACAGGAAGGCCGCGATCACATGATAAACAGGCTGCCATGCGGTTTGCGTTCCAAAACCTTTCAAAAGAGAACAGGACATATCTTGCAGGACTTTCATGGGAGTTCAGGTTAAGGGTCAGAGGGACCAATATCCTTGTGACCCACGGAAGCCCGGACCAGATTGATGAGCACCTGGATCAGGGGACACCTGAATCAAGACTTCGTGAGATCGCGGAAAAAGCCAGGGCAGATATAATTATTACAGGTCACTCACATCTGCCATCAATCAGGCAGGTTGATGATGTTTTATTTGTTAACTGTGGAAGCGTGGGAAGGACAGAAGATGGAGACCCCCGTGCATGTTATGCCCTGCTGACACTGGATCCACTGTCTGTTGTTCATGTCAGGGTCTCTTATGATATCTCCAGGGCAATAGTTGCCATGCAAAACCGTCATCTTCCCGGCTCATTTACAAGGATGATATCAGAAGGCAGATCTTTTGATGATATATCAGGGCATGGTGACCCTGCCTGATGGACCCTTCTGTCTGGCCGGTTGTAATGGACTATTCAAACCGCCTGGACCCTGATCCTGCACATGCAAGGCAGGTATGCCGGCTGTCACTAATACTGTACAGCGAGCTTGAGGCACTTCATGCCCTGCCTGCCTATGCCCGAGACCTTTTAAAAGCAGCCGCTCTTCTTCATGACATCGGATGGAGTGTACCCGGCAAACCCCATCATAAAGCATCAAGGGATATAATCCTGAAAGATACAAAGATGAATCTCTCGTCTGTGGAGAGAAAGATCATCGCAATGATCGTGCGATATCATCGGAGATCGACCCCAAGATCTGACCATGCCATCTATTATGAATTAGATGACCTGGCTAAGACCATTGTTTTATGGTGCTCAGGCATACTCCGTGTTGCAGATGCACTTGACAGGGCACACCAGGAACTGGTAATCTGCATTTCCTGCACCATCACACATGAAGAGATCTTACTATCCTGTAACTGTAAATCTCCTATACATCATGATCCCTTGCAATTCAAAGAGAAAAGCAGGTTACTATCTGAACTTACCCGCCGCAGGATAACCCCTTTTTTCCTCCCCTGCTGATCCTGTGTTCAGTATTGCATAGTGACCCGGGCTTTTTTTGCCTCCTCAAAACAGTGACAAAATTCATTACCAGCTAAAGTACATTTCCCACAGGGAGGCAGGTGAAGTGGCAGATATTTCTGTACTTATCGGAGGAAAAGCAGGAGACGGAATTTCGCAGGCAGGCCAGGTGACAGGCTCTGTCTTTTCATCACTTGGATATCATGTGTATCAGTATGTTGATTATCCATCCCTAATCAGGGGCGGACATAATTTTTGTATCATAAGAGCTGCGGAGTTACCCATAACTGCCTTTAGATCCAGGTTTGATGTTATCATCGCCTTTGATCAGCAGACCGTGGACCTCCATGGCGATAGCCTGTCTGATAATGGGATAATCATTTATGATTCAGGCAGGGTTAAGGCAGAAGGGCAGGGGATCCCTCTTAGCCAGATTATCAGCATGCACCAGGGTCTTCCTGTCATGGGAAATACTGCAATGATTAGTGCCCTGCTTCGTGTCCTTGGCATCCCATGGGATCTGGCAGAACCCGTTCTTCGAAGAAAGATGCCAAAGAGCACGGAAAAAAACCTGGACATCGCACATGCAGCATGGAACATACTCACACCAAAACAGGATCTCGTTGTGCCTGGTGGAGGTCCAAGACCATTTCTTTCAGGGAATGAATGGATAGCGCTTGGCCTTCTTGCAGGGGGGCTTGACGCATACATTGCATACCCAATGACTCCTTCCTCAGGTATCCTTCACTTTCTTGCATCAGTTAAAGAAGAGACCGGGATACAGGTTTACCACCCGGAAAGTGAGATTGCAGTGATCCTCATGGCACTTGGATTTTCCTATGCCGGGAAGAAGGCTGCAGTCGGAACATCAGGAGGTGGTTTTTGCCTGATGACCGAGGGGCTTTCCCTTGCAGGCCAGGCGGAGATACCGATAGTCATCGTAGTCTCACAAAGAACCGGCCCGTCAACAGGGCTGCCAACGTACACGGCACAATCCGATCTCCTGTTTATCCGCCATGCCGGACAGGGAGAGTTTCCAAGATGGATTGCAGCACCCGCAACCCCTGAAGAAGCCATGTTCCTTGGGGCAGAAGCGATCAGGATTGCATGGGAGTTTCAGGTGCCTGCATTTATATTAACTGACAAGACTTTTTCAGAAGGTCTGTTCACCGGTTCTCCGGATCTTCCTGATCCAAAACCTCATGAATTGAAGGCCCCTGTCTTCCCCTATAGCCGGTACATGGATCAGCCTGATGGCATCTCGCCACTTCTTTCCCCACCACATCCTGGTGAAATCATAAAAGTCAACAGTTATACCCATGACTTTGAAGGGATTACATCAGAAGATCCAGAGATAACTAATACAATGGCAGAGAAGCGAAGAAGAAAAGAAGAGGCCCTTAAGGAGCAGTCTGATCGGCCTGAAAACGTAATCATATCTGGTGATGAGAGATCGCCGGTTTGTATAATTGCCTGGGGCTCTGTCAGGGGACAGGTCTCAGAGTTTGCAAAAAATCACTCCATAAGGCTGGTATCACCCCTCATCCTTGAACCGTTCCCGGTAAACGCTTTTAAAACTGCCCTTGACGGTGTGACCAGGATCATCATAGCTGAGGAGAGTGCAACCGGACAGATAGATAAGATACTCATGGAACACGGTATTGTTCCTGACAAGTTAATCCTGCGGTACGATGGAAGACCTTCGGCGATAGAAGAACTGGAAGAACAGGTAAGGAGGGAATTATGAACCCGGATGCAACGCTTATATCAGATACGAAAAACACCTGGTGTCCTGGGTGTGGAAATTTCTCTATTCAGCACGCATTTAAAAATGTGATAGAAGAGTTTGAAAAAGAGGGCATTCCAAGGGAAAAGTTCGTTCTGGTATCTGGTATAGGTTGTCATGCAAAGATTGTGGATTACTTCAGGTTGAACAGTTTTTACTCACTTCATGGAAGGACCATTCCTGTTGCCACAGGGATCAAGATGGCAAACCCTGAGCTTAAGGTCATATGTTTTGCAGGTGACGGGGATCTTTATGCAGAAGGACTTGACCACCTGATTCATGCTGCCAAGAGAAATATCGATATAACTGTCATCTGTCACAACAACAGGGTATATGGGCTGACAACCGGCCAATATACTCCGACATCCCCTTATGGATACAGGGGACGATCCACACCTGAAGGAATCCACGAGTACCCGCTAAATATTATTGAGATGGTGCTTGGATCAGGTGCAACCTTTGTTGCGAGGGCCTATTCAAGAAATATTCCGCTACTTAAAAGAATCATGCATGATGCGATATCCCACCCTGGATTTGCCCACATCGACGTGCTGCAGATCTGTGCGACCTTCTTTAACGTGACGTCCTTTTACGATGAACATGTATACGAGACCTCTGAAGTAAATGTCACGCAGTTTGAGATGGCCTGCCGGACCGGACAACAATGGAACTACTCAGATCCAGGTCCTATTCCACTTGGGATATTTTATAAAACAATTCGATCTTCACTGCCGGAGAAGCGCGAACAAAAAAAGGTAGACAGGATGAAATCGATCCAGGATATCCTCACCGGGCATTCCTGAAAAAAATTCACCCTGTCTTTAACCTGACCTCTTCTTCATCAGGGTCATAACTCCAAGAAGGATGATGACAATGACACCTATTCCGATCATAATATAATTCAGAACAAATATTGCGGGGGGCATAGTAAAGGGAATATTCGTAACCTGAATATCTGTATCTTCTTCAATAATAGGGCTTTGTTTAGAAGGATCTGCTTTTGTAAGCCTGCTTATTGTATCCCCATATTTTTGCGGGATATAACTTTTATCAAGGGAGATTGCCTTTTCAAATGCAGTCAGGGCCTTGTTCAGGTTGCCCATGTTGAAGTGGACGCTTCCGATATTATTCCATACCTCGGCCGAGTCCGGGTAGATCTGGATGGACTGGTTAAAAGCTGCGAGCGCTTCTTTATTCCGGTACATCTTCGCGAGCACCTCACCTTTTTTATTCCAGGTTGCATTGTTTTTTGGATCAATTTTCAGTGCCCCGGTATATGCATGGTCAGCCTCAGTAAACCTGTTCAGTGCAGCCAGCACATCCCCATATCCATCTTTGTTCTGGAAGCTGTTCGGGTTTAAAGAGACGGCCCTGGTAAAGATCTCCAGCGCCTCCTGGTAATTCCCAAGTTTATATATGGCACGACCTTTTTTCCCAAAGAGATCTGCATTGGTCTTGTCAATTGCGATGGCGCGATCGTAGGATTCAGCAGCTTCGGCATACCGGTTAAGTTCCATCAATGCGTCGCCACGTAGTTTCCACCCTTCCGTGTAATACTGGTCTATGAGAAGGGCCTGATCATATGCTGCGATCGCGCTTAAATAATCTTTCTTCTGAAATGCCTCTTTTCCCTTGTTAATCCATACGGTTGCGTCCTGGATATTTTGAGCAGCAACAGGACTAAAAATCAGGGCAGTCACTAAAAAGAGAAAAATTGCCAAAACCATGCTGTTCCATCGGTTCATAGGTGATTCCATTGTAAAATTACTCAAAGATTCCATTGTGAGTATGAGAGATTCAATAAAGTAGTTTCTCTTCACAAATGAAAAGCTCTTGTTT
>JAAYPD010000354.1 GCA_012520015.1 Methanomicrobiales archaeon | reverse complement strand
AGATGACGAATGTGCCATATAAGTTACGGCTGTGGGCGCTTAAAGGTTCGTAGTTCAGGCATCTTACCGGGTGACAGCATTTCCGGAAATGGGCAGATCCAGGGAGAAGTCATGCTGCTGATGAGTGATGACGGAGGGTCATGCCCCTCCTGAATGAGGTGAATTCATGGCAAACTACGTTACCTTTGAAGTATCTGAAGAGATCCAGAACAAGGCTCTTGAAGCCGTCGAAGCCGCACGCGAAAGCGGAAAAATTAAGAAAGGCTCCAACGAAGCCACCAAGGCCATCGAGCGCGGGATCGCACAGCTGGTCCTTATTGGAGGCGATGTTGAACCTGCAGAGATTGTGATGCATCTTGGACCTCTCTGCGATGAAAAGAAGATACCATATCTCTTCATCAGTAAACAGAATGATATCGGTGCTGCTTGTGGACTTGAAGTCGGCTCAGCTGCTGCAGCCATCGTAAAGTCAGGAAAGGCAAAAGAGATCATCGATGATATTGCTGCAAAGATAGCAGCTCTCAAAGCTGAGTGAATACCATGGACGGAACGCCCGCTGAAGTAATCGAGGTTATCGGCTCTACCGGAATGCATGGAGAGGCCATGCAGGTTAAAGCCCGTATCCTTGATGGCCCGAACAAGGGGCGGATTATCACCCGCAACACGGTTGGACCGATCCGTGAAGGTGATGTTCTGATGCTCCTTGAGACTGAACGTGAAGCAAAAAAACTTTCCCGGAGGTAAGCAATGATAAATTCACATATCTGCTCTTTCTGCGGCCAGCCGCTGGAACCGGGAACTGGAAAGATGTATGTCAAAAAAGACGGACAGATCTTCTATTACTGCAGCTCTAAGTGCCAGAAGAACCAGAGACTTAAACGTATTCCGCGCCGTGTCAGGTGGACCACTGCCGGCAGGAAAGCACTTGGCAAGGTATAAACATGGAACGGACATTTCTGATGGTAAAACCTGATGGAGTTCAGCGCGGACTTATTGGTGAGATTGTCACACGATTTGAACGCCGTGGATTTAAGATGGTGGCCTCACGATTTGAACGTCTTCCTGATGCACGGGTCATGGAACATTATGCAGAACACGTGCAAAAACCCTTCTTCCCAGGCCTGAAAGCATATATCACCTCAGGCCCCTGCTTTCTCATGGTATGGGAAGGGAAAGACATTGTAAAAATCAGCAGGGATATGATTGGGGCTACCAATCCTGCCGGTGCCGGTCCGGGAACTATTCGTGGAGACTTTGCCCTTGAGATCGGGATGAATGTTATCCATGGCTCTGATTCCATTGAGACTGCAAACCGTGAGATTGCTATTCATTTTAAACCGGAAGAACTTGTATCATATACCCGGATTGATGAACAGTTCCTTTACGAATAAATTTTTTGCTGCTTTGACTTTTTTACCAGCCCGGCAATATCCCGGTATTTTCAATACAAAAGAGATAGAATAGTATCTGGCTGGTGACCTGGAATGAACCCCGATGATCGGACAATCAGGATTATTGCACGATACTTACCTGTAATTCTCCTGGTTCTCGCGATATTTTTATCCGGGTGCACAGAAACGGATCGCCTGGCAGATGAGGCAAAAGCTTCATTTGAATCTGGGAGATATGCAGAGGCGGCATCACTTTATGACCAGGCTATCAGGCTTTCAGAAACAAACAGCCAGCTCTACTTTCTTAAAGGGAAGACCCTCCTGGAACTGGTAAGGTACAAGGATGCAATTGACGCGTTTACCACTGCAATCAGATTAAGGCCGGATTATCACGAGGCCTGGTTTATGAAAGGCAGAGCCAGCTACATGATGGGTGATTATGACGAAGCTGTCCGTTCTTTTTACAAAGCCATCGAACTTGATAGAGCCAATACCGAGTACTGGTACAACAGGGGTATTGCTTTGTCTGGCCGTGGGCAGTACGATCTGGCCATAGAACATTTTGATAAGGTAATTCAGATGAAACCGGCCATGGAGAAGGCCTGGAGTTCCCGCGGATATGCCTATGTCATGGAAAAAAACTATCCTGAAGCCTTGTTCTCATTTGAAGAAGCCCTGAAGATAAACCCCGGAAATGCGGAAAACTGGATTAACAAGGCGTCAGTTCTCAGGGTTCTTGGCAGGACAGACGAAGCGGATATTGCAATCGGGCAGGCAAATCTCCTTTATAAAAAACAGGGAGAGGATATCGCCCGCAAGATTCCAAAAACTCCCATATCAGTTGTTCCATGACCAAGAGGAAGACATTTCATATTTCTCTTACAACAAATAGACAGGATTGTGCATTCAGGCACCTGGAATGTGTATCTTCATGAAGTTCGTTTTAACCGTTTTATTATCCATGGCTGTTCTGACGTTTCTCTTGTTATGTGGATGTATCGGAACTGAAGGATGGAATGCGCAGGACTGGATAGATCAGGGGAACCGGTTTGCAAAAGACGGACTCTACACTGAAGCGGTGGATGCATACAGCCATTCTATCAGGCTTGATCCGATAAATCCAAGGGTATGGACCTACAGGGGTATTGCTCTTCAGCACCTGGGCAGGTTGCAGGAAGCGATGAATGACTTTGATGAGGCCATCAGGCTTAACCCGGATGAAAGTGGCGCCTGGCAGGGGAAGGCTTCATCATATGTCGAGAGCGGCCAGTACAAACTTGCCATCAAGGCAGCTGAACGTTCGCTGGAACTTGCAGGGCCTGAAGATAAAAAAGAAAATTCATGGTTATTACTTGGGTTTGCATATAACCGGCTGGAGCAGTATGAAAAAGCCCTGCAACAGTTTGACAAGGCTATTGAGATAGATCCAAAACGTGTCGATCTATGGCAGCACAAAGCCTATACCCTGACAAAACTGGGCAGGTACATG
Organism: Methanomicrobiales archaeon; assembly: GCA_012520015.1. Lineage (GTDB taxonomy): Archaea > Halobacteriota > Methanomicrobia > Methanomicrobiales > Methanospirillaceae > Methanospirillum. The sequence continues at coordinate 3,918 of JAAYPD010000354.1, read as the reverse complement.
GAAGTCCTCAAGTGTTATGAAGTAATGACCGGAATTGACAAGGACAACCCTGAACTGTGGAACAAAAAAGGAGAGATCCACCTTGCACTTGGCCAGATAAATGAAGCAAATGAGGCATTTGCAATGGCAAAAAATCTTATAGAGAGGAATTGACCCGACTTTTATTTATGCTCTCCAAATATCGCGAGTAACTCGTTGATGTGGTCATCACATGTCTTGATAAGCGTTTCCTGTGATGTGGTGACACCTGATGAGTTCAGGAGGGCCAGCTGGTTCTCAAGTGCGTGTAAATGACCGACAATCTTCTCCCTTATCGAGTCGCGCTCTGCCGTTGGCTGGATCTCCTTCTTTTTCCTTACTGATTCACGTATCTTGTATGCAAGTTCAGTAAACTGCGCACGCGGATCTCCGCCCTTCTGAATATAATAATCTGCCCCGGCATTGAGCGCTTCAATAACCACATCTTCCCGGCCCCTTCCGGTAAAGATGATAAACGGGATTTGGCTTCCTTTTTCACGAATTGACCTGAGAAAACCAAGACCATTCATGACCGGCATCTCATAATCAGAGACCACGGCATCAAAGTCCTGCTCATTCAGCAATGCAAGCCCTTCTTCGGCAGATAATACGGTAGTTACCGAAAACTCCCCATGACGTTCGAGAAAAGCACGGGCAATATCCAGGATGACAGGTTCATCATCAACAAGCAGGACTGATATCATAACCAGTGACTTATTGCCGTTTTAGAACTTTAATCATACGATACAGGATCAAAAAAAGGGATGAAACCAGGCCTTGTCTGGTTTCATACAATGAAAAAGTGAATATATGCGAATGCTGAAAAAATAACCAGAATCAGCATTGCACTGATGACATCACCAAAGCCAAAGATCAGTTTATGAAGAGGGAGGGTTTTTCGTGCCCGGTATCCCCGCATGTCAAGGGTAAGACCAAGGACCTGGGTCTTTGCAAGTGAGTTTGCAACGAGCGGTATCATAATCGGTCTCATGCTTTTTATCTTTCCTGATATACCGGTACCCGGGTTATAGCCACGGCAGAGTTGCGCTTCATGGATCCGCCTGGCTTCCAGTTGCAGACTTGGAATAAACCGCAGGGCTATCAGGAGCATGAGGACATAGTCGACGGGGAGCCGGAATGTTAATAATCCGGTCACCAGGTCACTGGGTTTCGTGGTCACGACAAAGAGCTGAAATGCTGTGATCATCACGACAAACCGGAGTGAGAGGATGACACCAAAGAGAAGCCCTCCAAGGGTTATCCCATATCCCTGAACCCCGTATTCTGAACAAGGAAGAATCGTAAGCAGCAGATCTCCCTCCTGAACCGTCAGGCTGGTAAGTATCACGAGAAAGAAGGACAACAGGATAAGGAACGGGACCTGATCGATGATCTCTTTGATGAGGCCTGAAAAGAGAGCACCAGTTACCAGGACTCCAATGAGAAAACAGAGGAACGGAACCTGGGAAGACATCACGCACAGCCCAACGATGAGGATGACCAGAAGTAACTTGGTGACCGGATTCAGGCAATGAAGCGGGCTGTTACCAGGTATATACTGCAGAATTTCACTCATGATGCACGCCCTCTCATGTTATGGTAATCCCCTGTAACCCGGCCATTTTCCATGGCAATTATCCGATCTGCATACTCTTCGGCAATCCGCATGTTATGGGTAACCATGATGATGGTATGGCCCCTTTTCTGCAGGGTCAGCATGAGCTCCATCATCTTGTCAGACTCCTTCCCGTCAAGGCCGGTGGTTGGTTCATCCAGGATGATGAGCCCGGGTTTCATGGCAAGAATACAGGCGACCGCAAGACGCTGCCGTTCGCCCCGTGATAAGTGACGCGGGTAGGTTGATTCAGAGCCTGATAGCCCTACCATAGTTAGCACATCACTGATGACCCTTTCAGGGGAGTCTGATCCGATGTTTTCAAGCCCGAACATGATCTCGTCCCTGACACTGTCGGCAAAGAGCATGGTATCCGGGTTCTGAAACACCAGACCGGTCTGCCGGACAAGATCAATGACTGGTGCTGTGGCTGCATCCAGTGCTCTCACATGAACAGATCCCCCGTCAGGCCGTAACAGTCCATTCAGGTGTTTTACCAGGGTTGTCTTTCCTGATCCGTTCTCACCAAGGATTGCAATAAATTCTCCTTCATAGAGCTTTAAAGAAACACCACTGAGCGCCTCTATCGTGCCATATCGTTTGATGAGGGAATCAATACTCACTACAACCGGTCGATCCTTGTGAGTATAGGGCTTAAGATCAGGGTCGGTGTAAAGGGCCTTCACAGAGCCCTGCTGCCCGGGAAATATCTCATCAAAAGTTCCTTCCCTGCTGATATGACCCTCTTCCATGATGATAACCCGGTCTGCAACATTACGGTAACCTTCAAGTGAGTGATCAACGATGATGATGGTCTTCCCCCTGGTTTTCAGATCCTGCAGAATTTTGATAATCCTGGTTGTGGCAACTACATCCAGCTCTGAGGTCGGCTCGTCAAGAATGATGATTTCATTATCCATCGCAAGGGCAGCAGCAATGGCGACCCTCTGTTTCTGGCCGCCGGAGAGGGTATAGGGAGGACGCTCCCGAAGATGGGTGATCCCACAGAGCTCCATGACCTCACTGACACGATCCTCTATCTCCTGTTTTGAATCGATTCTGGTCTCAAGCCCTGACGCCAGTTCTTCCTCAACGCTGGTAAAAATCAGCTGGGAGTCTGCATCATCAAAAACCATGCTGACAAGCTGGTTCAGTTCACAAATACCGGTATAGTCATTAACCGGCCTGCCGTTCAGAGCAAGGTACCCGGAACATGTTCCGCCAAATTCATGCTGAAGAATCCCGGACAGGGCATAACAAAGAGTGGTTTTTCCGGCTGCTGTCGGACCTGTGACCAGGATCAACTCTCCTTTACCGACAGACAGAGTTATGTCCCGGAGGGCAGGACGGATACCCACCGGGTATGTGTAGCTGAGCGCTGATGCAAGTATCATGATCTACGTGATAATGCCCGTGATGCAGGAACATACAGGATCTGTGCGATAATTGTATTGATAATCGCGGTCGGGATGACAATCATAACCATCATGGCACTAAAGAAGGCATACAGGCTCTCATAGTTAAAAGCTTTAAATAGCAGGCCGGGGGCTACCATCACCAGCAGAACGACCACACAGATGAACGAGATACCACTTGCAAAGGTTGCAACCAGGGTTGCAATGGATGGTGCAGCTGTAGACCGGGTTTTTAATGCCTGAAAGACGAGGAGACAGGCAACGGCTCCGATTGGTTCACTGATAAGATTCCCTGGTGGAAATATGGAATGACTAATTAGAGCACTGATGATCCCGCCGATAAATCCTATTCCCAATGCCTGGGAGAATTTGGGGACGACCAGCATGACTGCCAGACAGTAGAAGACAATGACAAAGTTCGGTACAAGGAACGGTGGCAATGGTGCGTATAATGCGGCAAACCGTGCAATTGCACCGACCGCAAGTAATATGCCGATAATGGCAATATCCTGTGACTTCATGTTATCAGTAATGATTTATTGATGTTGGATTTTTTTCAGAAAAGCAATTCAGTGACTTTAGATCTTGGTGTCTTCGCCAGTAACGGGGTGAACCCGGAGATGCTCCCCGACGCAGATGATGGATATGTTTAGTCATCTATGTATGAAATTATACATTGACCTATAAAAAAGTTATCTGGTATGGCACCAGTCAGCAGCCCTTATGGCCAACCAAATCCCAGGTAATCTTCGTGGCGCACTGTAACAGGAACAAACATTCCATTATACCAGACATGAACGCATACAGGGGCACCTTTACGAAACTCCTGAATCCGGCGATCATACACGGCCCTTATATGCCTGGTCTTCT
>JAAYPD010000353.1 GCA_012520015.1 Methanomicrobiales archaeon | reverse complement strand
TTCCGGTTGCAGTTGTGCTGCTCATCCTTCTCATAAGTGTCAGTGGATTTATTGCACAAAAAGGGATTCATATCCAGGATGGAATGTACAGGATTGGGATTGACAGTTCTGATTACATGGATATAATCGGAGGAGATCCAAGATATGTTGTTTATTCATTACCGTCTGACATATCAGACATCCGTTCTCTTGGACTGGACCTTGCCATACGTGCCGGTTCGCTATTAAGAACAAATGGAGATAAGGGTGCCGCGGCCCAGAAGAGTTTTGAACGGGACTACCAGGCGTACCAGGATCATATCTATCGTCAGCAGACGGATCTTTTTGCTGCATATCCGGTCTGGATAAAAAGTGAATATATCGTCAGCGAACTTGATTTTCTTGCTACTCAGAGCGGTCAGCATCTGGCGGCGCCACGACAGGCCTACTTAACCCCTCCTGAACCTGAAAACATAGTTACTGATGCTATTCCTCCTTCCAGGATCAGTCAGGCAGAAATGGAGGATCTTCGTATCCAGCTTGAAGAAGAGGCCGCACGTGGATCTGATCAGCTGGGCAGGTATACAGACCTGTTATCCCAGCAGGAGGCTCTTGGAGAGCTAAAAATTCCATCAATGCTCTCCCCGCCTCTCCCCTTTGATACCATAATCTTCATCTTCGTCTTTATTTTCCCGCTTTATTTCACGTCACAGTTTTTCATGATGAGTATCATGGATGAACGGACCCTTCGCCAGGGTGAAGCCCTCATCGCCTCACCTGTGAGCCCGCTTATACTGGTTCTTGGAAAAATGCTCCCATATGCCTGTGGGATGATCCTGATTGCTGCTGCAATCCTCTTCACTGTAAATGCAGATATCATGGCAATACTGCCCCTTGTCCCAGTGATTCTCTTCTTTTTATCTTTCGCACTCTTTATCGGGATGGTCTCAAGAAGCTATAAAGAGCTGTCATTTATCTCAATCTTCTTCTCCACGATTGCTACATCCTACCTTTTTTTCCCAAGTATATTTGCAAATGTCCACATCGTCAGTCTTCTCTCTCCTGTAACCCTGGTCGTTCATGTCCTGGATGGAACAGGATATACGCCGGCAGATTATGTCTATTCCACTGCTCTCTTTTACCTGACCAGTCTTGTCCTCTTTGGTATATGTATCCGGAACTTTCACGAAGAACAGCTGTTTACCGAAAAAGGACTATTCGAAACCCTTGCCCTTTATCTCGGCGCCCTGGTTTCAACCAGGTACTGGTATCTTTCACTTATCCTTATCTCTGTGATGACCATTCCATTCGTCTTCATGGCCCAGATGATGTACCTGGTACTCTTTTTCAATCTGCCAATGCCTTTCTCACTTATCCTGATCATGGTGCTTGCAGCGATGACTGAAGAACTGGTCAAGGCAGCAGGGTTTATAGGGCTCATCTCGCATCGCTATCCTCCGCTGACCTGGAAAGTTGTAATATTCTCATCCATTCTTATTGGCCTTGGGTTTTTACTTGGGGAGAAACTTCTCCTATTCATAACTCTCTCGCAGATTGCCGATTCTATCTTTGGTGCCGCCCTGTTTCTCTCAATTGGCCTTCTCTGGATTCCGTTTCTTCTTCATGCAGGCACCGCCTTTTGCACCGGTGCAATATTGAAGATTCGTGGCAAAAATGCCCTGCCGGTTGGAATTGCCATTGCTACAATAGTTCATACTCTCTATAACCTGTACATGCTCAGGGGGTGGGTATGGTGAACCATCGTTTAGTAACGACCATCGCGGCAAAAGAGGTCAGGGGACTTGCATCAGAGAAGACCATCATACTTGCAATACTTCTCCAGCTCTTTATCGCCATGTTCTCGTCTTTCCTGATGGTTGGCCTGTCTGCGATGTACGATCCATCGGTATATGGGCGGATAAGTGGTGTCCAGTATGGGATCGGGTTTGCAGGCAATGATACCATCCTCTTTGATCTATTCTCAAGGGATCCATCTTTCGTACCATACAGGATGGATCCTGGTGTCGCCCTTGGCGCACTTAAAGAACGACAGCTTGCTGCAGTGGTCTGGCCTTCTGAAACCCTGCCTGACGATGAGGATCCGGTCACGGTTACGCTGTATACTATCAGTAATGATATCCAGTCTACTGTAATTGAGGTAAAAATAAAAGATATCCTGCTTGGGTATGAGAAGTTACTTCGTGAAACCAGAAAAGAGAGGCTTGATTTCAGCCCGGTGACAGTAACTCCTTCCCGCCCGGTGGCCCAGAACTCGTTTTACGAGTTTATTTACGGACTTCTCATCCCGATGCTGCTCTTCATGCCAGCTGTCATCTCAGCCGGGCTTGTGATCGATCTTATAACTGAAGAGTACCAGGAACAGACAATTGACACCCTGCGCTCAACCCCGGCAACTCTTGAAGATATTGTCTGTGGCAAGATCCTGGCATGTATCCTGATAATACCAGTGCAGGTTGCATTGTGGCTGGTCCTTCTCACGATAAATGGTATAAGGATCGCATCCCTGGTTGAGATCCTGCTTCACGTAGTGTTTACATCAACGGTCCTGATCCTGATTGCCGCAACCATTGCAGTATATTACCGGGATCGGACAAAGGCCCAGTTCATATTCTCAACGGCAGTCATCATCGTGCTGCTGCTCATCCTGGCACTTCCATCAAACCCTGTTAACCTTATAGTGCTGCTGGCGGTTGGTGGCGCTCCATTATATCACTGGGCAGTTATGGCAGCCTCCCTGGCAGGATGCACCATCCTTGTTATCCTCGTGAGAAATGTTATCCGGAGGGTGGAGTATTCCTGATTACCTGTTACAGGAAAATTCGTAACTCTTTTTTACTCAAGTATTTCGTGCCTGGCTGAGGCCAGTTTTGGTTCCAGGCGGGCTGCAGTCGTGAAAGCAAGGTCTGCCCTGTCTGACAGTCCTCCTGCCTGCATTATGATACCTGCATTGAACCAGATTTTTGGCATGGTTGGAAAGAGGGAGAGCGCCTTTTCTATTGCTTCAAGTGCTGCATTATAATCTCCAGCTTTATAATAGAGAACTGACAGGTAATGCCACCTGATAGAAAAATCAGGATGATCAGGAGGTATAAGGATCAGATCACTGATTGCGCCGGTTACGTCTCCTGTTTTATACCTGATAAAACCCCTGCGGAAGATATACTCCGCATTGTCAGGGTGCTGCCTGATAAGCACTTCAAAGTCGGTCAGGGCCTCTGAGTACCGTCCGGCATCAAGATGACACATTCCCCGGTAATAGAGAATATCAAAGTCTGTGATGCCTCCTGTAATGGCGGTTGTAAAAAAACCACAGGCCTCTTTCAGGTCACCGTCGCGATATCGTTTCAGGCCTTCAATGTATGCTTTCTTGGCCGGATCTTCTGCCCGGTTGTCTGTCCGGCTGGTCATTGTATACATGTTGCAGATTCCTATTATTTCAAATCTTCAGAACAACCTGCGATTTGTATGCACAAAAACTCAGTCTGTCATTGTGTAAGTTTTGCAAATCCGGACATGGCTTGAAGCATTTATCGTTACAACAAACCTATTATCTTCCGCCCCCAAATAACCTCATTATGCAAAGGTCCATGGGTCTTATGCTGATATTTGGGATAATTATCATCTGCGGGGTTTTTGTAATAGCTGACGGCCTTTCAGCGGTGAAGGAAGGTGAAGATGAGGAGGTGTCTGATATTGCCATGGCCGGGGATGGTCAGAATGGTTCTGTGCAGGGTGAGGTACTGGTAAGATTTGATCCTGATCTCTGGAACATGACTGTTCTTCAGTCTGCTGCAAGTGCTGCACATGCCAGTATTGGTGCAACAGTAAAGACTGATTATAATGAACTTGGGTTGCCAGGCCTTCAGCTGGTAAAGCTCCCGCCTGGTATGACAGTAAATGAAAGCATAGCATATTACCAGAGCCTTCCATATGTAAAATACGCCGAACCCAATCTTGTATATTCAATTGAAAGCGACCCTGGTCAGAATGCAGACGATGTTAATGTAACCGGCAATGTCACTGTGCAGAATGAGACGGTTTCTGTTCCAATTCGCCTGCTTGTCCAGTTTGACGTGAATTCGTTCAGGGATAGTGCAAACCTCTCTTCACATGCAAACCAGACGCATGCCTTGCTTAATGCAACACTTATTAAGGATTTTACAGGCGAGGGACTTTCAGGGCTGCACCTGGTTGAACTTTCCGGTATGTCGGCTGCAGAAGCTGTTCGTGATTATAAAAACCAGACTGCTGTTATCTATGCAGAGCCGGATTATGAGATAAGAATTGATAAGACTGCCTGAAAAAAAGGATTACAGGTTTGGCATCTGGAACTTTCCTTCTTTTATATCTTCGACCCATTTTTGAAACATCTTCATTCCTTCGATCATCTTCCCTGCATACCTGTTAAAGAACTCTTCTTCCTCTTCAGGTGCCGGGGGATTTTCCAGGTATTCAAGAAGGGCTGATTCCCCGTCAAAATCAGTACAGGAGAACCTGATAAAGTAATCACCATATGGCGCCATCATTGCCTCACCTGTGACGGTTGCGATATGATATGGATGGGAGATTAATGCAGGAGCCAGATCATTTGAATGCATGATTCCGGCGTTTTGTAGTTCATTCATTAGCGGGTTTAAGTCTGCCATGAAGTAAAAACCTGCCTTCGGAGTCGTCACTCTTATCCCCCTGATTGTTTTGCACATCTCTGTAAGTCTTGAGGTAATAATTCTGAGAATGTTTCTGACCGCCTCTAAGTACTGGTCCATCTCTTTGCCTGATGTATATGCTGCGATTCCAGCTTCCTGAAGTGGTGCGGCGGAGCTGGTATATATTGTTGCTGCAATTTTTGCAATATCGCGGATAATTTCCTGGCTTGTTCCTTCTGGCATGATACAGCTTCCAAGCCTGAACCCTCCTGCACCCATTCCTGCAGAAAGGCTGTGAATTACAAAAGTGCCTTCCGGGTAGATTTTTCCCATGCTTACAAATGAGGAGGGATCATATGTCAGGAGGCTGTATACCTCGTCAGACAGGACAAAAGTATAGTATTTCCTGCATATATCTGCGATTACTGTGAGTTCTTCTTTTGTGTAAAGCCCGCCGGTCGGGTTTCCAGGATTATTAAGTATCAGAAGGTGCTGGGTTTTAACAAGCCCTTTTAACATCGCTTCAAGAGCCTGAGGACGGATCTTAAAATTTCCGGCACCATAGGTATAAAGCCTGTAATACGGAACGTTAAGGATTCTGAGTTGTGGCAGATACCCAAGCCATCCTGGAGAAGGAATGATGACAGAACCGGTTAAAAGTGTAAAGACTGAAAAGATCAATCCTTTTGCACCATGGCCGGTAATTACCCTGCCTGGTACAACATCAAGATCAAACCTTGCTTTGAAGAATGATGCAACGGCCTTGCGGACTTCGTCATTACCAATGGGGTCTGCATATGTCCCCATGCCACTATGAAGGGAGAGCGCTTTCTGAAGTGGTGAAGGAACCGGAAACGGAGATTGTCCAAGCCCAAATTTATAAAATTCTGCCTGACAACCAACCTCAGCACAGCGTTCCTTCTGCTCTTCTATCAATCGAAAATATCGAAGGTTTTCCGGGACCTGTATCCGGTCAACCTTGGCATCGATCATAATGCCGGCCATGTGAGAAAGTCTCACAGAGATAGCAATTAAACTTTCTCTTCCTCGTAGATGCTGACTGGTGCAGGGAAGATGCCAGGCCTTTCATCGGTCATGAAAGAAGTATATGGGAGGATGTGAACATAGTATTCCAGGTACCCCTGTATCAAATCAGAAAGGGTCTGTGATCTGCGTCCAAGGATAAGAATCACGAAGAACTGTATGAACATACAGATTCCGGCGATGAATCCGTAAACCGTCAGGACAATCCCGATGATAAACGAGTAAATTATCCTGATGAAAAGTTCCAGTCTCCCGGCTTTTTCTTCATACTCAAATATCTGTTTCATACTTCCCTACCTTGTTGCAGGAATAAGGGGACTTGGCCCTGCTCCTGAAATTACGATGCTCGCGGTCTTGCTTACCGGATCATACCGGCCTTTCCTGTCATCATCGATTATTACAGGTTCCACGCTCAGTGTTGCATATCCTGCCTTGAGAGTATGAATTGAGATCTTAGCCAGGTTTGAGATGGAGACTCCCGGTTCAACAAGTTTGCCGGGGTCAGCTCCCTGAATGAGGACAGTCGTGCTGTTTATATGTTCCACTTTGTTTAATGTTACCCAGGAGGGAAAAGTTATCTCTCCAAATGATGCTACTGCCGGGTTATCAAGGACAAGGTATAGGGCATATCCTGAAATTCCTGCATTGCATCCCTCCATAATAAGGTCAATTGCCGGTTGTTCCCCAGGGTTTGATTCAACAACCGAAGGGTTGAAAAAAAGGAGTGAATAAGCTGATACTGGTGCAATCAGTCCGGCAACCAGTATAAGCGCACTGAGCACTCCGAGAATATTTATCTTTTTCATCTTCATCACCTACACCATCTGATATAACTTCACCACATCACCAAACCCTATAAAACCACTTCCGTCAAAGTCAAACTGACCAACTGGTTCCTCTTTTATTGCAAAAAGGATCTGGTCAAAGAGCAGTTTTGGATCTTCATATTCAAGCCATCCGTTCCCATTGATATCCTCAAATAGTCCGTCATCATCCTGGTCGGTTGGAACGGGATGGTAATCGCCTTTTTTGTCGGGGAATGCCTTTACCGGTTGGAACGGGGGTTTAACATTGATATAATCTTCTTTTTCGGCAAATGAACTGAGACCTTCTTTAAATATTGTGAGTGTAACTGAATATTTCCCTGGCTTCATGTACATATGCGCCGGATTTTGCTGACCTGATTCAAACCCGTCGCCAAATGTCCATCTCCATGATTCAGGGTTTCCTGATGAAAGGTCAGTAAACTGAACGTTCAGAGGTATTGTTCCGGAACCGGGTTCTGCTTTAAACTCTGCAGTTAATGGGAGGACCTGGCTTAGGGGCCTGTAAGCATTAAGTCTTCCCCCGGTTGAGCAGACTGTATCCAGCCAGTATTTCTGATCAACAGAGCTGAGGATAAGGTTTTTCACGGCAATCGCATCATAAGCAGGCTTTTGTCCTTTAATTAATGAAGCGACACCGGAAACAAAAGGAGCTGCCATTGAAGTGCCGTCCATGAACCCGTAAGTGCCTGGAAGAGTGCTGTAAATCTCTGTTCCAGGGGCGAAAAGGTCGACTGATGAGACACCGTAGTTTGAGAACCAGGCAGGCATGTCCATTCCATCACTTGCTCCGACCGATATGATATTTGGCGAGCTGTACGCTGCCGGATAATGTGGTATTTCGTCGATATCATATCCTTCATTTCCAGCGGCACAGACGAAGAGTGCAGGAGATCTGTCTATCACCTCTTTTAAGGTTTCACTATAGGTATATCCTCCCCATGAACAGGAGATTATATCAGCACCCTCTCTCTCTGCATATTTGATCCCCATGATCTCAAGTGCAACATTGCTCTTACCTGCTGAGTTAAAGACCTTTACAGGAAGTATCTTTGAGTTCCAGCTGACACCTGCTATGCCTATGGAGTTGTTTGTGACAGCACTGATGATACCTGCACAATGTGTTCCATGGCCATTGTCATCCACCGGGTTCTCATCAAAATCCACAAAGTTATATCCTGAAAGGCAGTTGTCTGCGAGATCTTCATGGCTAAAGTCGACACCAGTATCGATCACGGCAACAATTATGTCAGGCGATCCGGTTGATATGTTCCAGGCTTCTGGTGCGCTGATATCTGCCCGTTCTGTGTTAATGTTCAGGGTATTGTAAAGGCCCCACTGAAGATTAAAATCGGGGTCATCCGGAATTGTCATTCCGGGGGTATCTTCACCTGCTTCCCTGATAGAATTTCCTGTCCCACCGATTGGCCCAGGCAGATATGTCACATAATTTGGCTCTGCATAACTGACGTACTCATTTGATTTGAAGTACTGGACGGCCTCAGTAACTGACATGGTATCAGGGATCCTAACGACCTGCATTCCCTTAATTCCAAGTTTCTCTTCAGAATAGATGGTGTCAGCTCCTATTTCAGTATTCAAGGAAGAAGCGACTGATGCAATCGCTGTTCCTGATCCAATATCTGCATACCTGACGATGACCTCGCCAGGCATATATGTCTGAGACAATTGTTCGGCCTGTACTCCTCCCCATACCATTCCAATGAGTATGAATAAAAGGCAAGCTCTAAAAATCCACGATACACTCACTCGTTCCATCCCTCATCCCTCTGCATGCAGAAAAATCTGTCAATTGCTTATATTCTATTTTTTATATATCGTTATACTATAAATAATTAACAGATGTATTCCTGAATTCTGCCGCTTATCTGTTCATTAAATATAAGGATGCATGATAAAAAAAAGGTCGGCTGTTAATAATCAGTCCATTCGTGAAAGATCTGAAGGGGAAGTTACAGATCGGTTCAATGTTAGTCGATAACTGACTATTACTCATCTTTCATTGTACACATCTCCCAATATCTCCCCTTCCTGCCAACCAGCTCCTCATGTCTCCCTTCTTCAACAATTTTCCCCTTCTCAATAACGACAATCTTGTCAGCATTCCTGATTGTTGTCAGCCGGTG
>JAAYPD010000352.1 GCA_012520015.1 Methanomicrobiales archaeon | reverse complement strand
CGGGCTGCCCATGAGGAGGGGGCCCTGACTATAGCGATTGTGACTCTCCCTTTCTCTTCGGAAGGGGCCATCAGGATGGAAAATGCCGAGGCCGGGCTTGAACGGCTGCGTGATATTGCAGATACTGTTATCGTCGTGCCCAATGACCGCCTCATTGAGGTTGTTCCAAAATTGCCGCTATATGCTGCTTTCAAAGTGGCCGACGAGGTGCTTATGAGGGCCGTAAAAGGGATAACAGAGCTTATCACCGTGCCTGGTCTTGTTAACCTTGATTTTGCTGATATCCGGGCGGTCATGGAGAAAGGAGGGGTGGCCATGATCGGGATGGGTGAGAGTGAAGCACAGGATAAGTCTGCTGATTCGGTCAGGAAGGCTATAAGGTCTCCGCTTCTTGACATTGATATATCATGCGCCACGTCTGCTCTGGTCAATGTTACTGGTGGTCCTGACATGACTATGGCAGAGGCTGAGGGGGTTGTTGAAGAGGTTTATGCTTTAATTGATCCAGATGCAAGGATAATCTGGGGAGCACAGATTGATCCAACCATGCAGAACACTGTAAGAACTCTGCTCATCCTGACTGGTGTGCGGTCGCCACAAATATATGGTAGAAATGAAAAAAATAACCCGAAATTTCAGAGACACTTTGAGATTGATTTTCTGAAGTGATATATATGGAAATCCCCAAACTTGGTATAAATTTAAACGAGGAATTATTTCGTAAATACATACGTGTCCTCAAACTGGCCCGGTTTCCAACCAGGGACGAATTTACAAAGATCGCACTTGTAGCTGCGGCGGGTGTTGTACTTATTGGAATAATCGGATTTGCAATCTACGAACTCTTCCTCTTACTTCCATCCTGATACCCATGGAGAATGAACACCGTCTTACCCGCATTTTTGCGGTAAAGACCACAAACCGGGCAGAACGGTCGGTCGCTGACAATATCGACAAGGCGGTGCGGGACGCGGATAATGATATTCGTGTTATGTCTGTTATTGTCCCTGATGAACTGAAAGGATACGTTCTGGTAGAGACTGATGAACCACTTGCCAGGGTTCAGGAACTGATGGAACATGTTCCAAGTGCGCGCACGGTCCTCCCAGGGGTTACCTCCCTTGAGGAAGTAGGCCACTACCTGGTACCAAAACCGGCGGTCAGCGGCATTGACGAAGGAACAATAGTAGAGCTGATCAATGGTCCGTTTAAAGGCGAAAAAGCAGTAGTAAAACGTGTGGATGCCTCAAAAGAGGAGATTACCGTGGAACTATATGAAAGCGTTCTGCCTATTCCTATTACGGTCAGGGGCGACCACGTGAGAGTTATTGACCGTCGCGAGGATGATTCATAATCTCCTCTCTGTCACCTGACATTGCATATTCTTTTTTATGTATCCTTCCAACCTTAATGAACCCAGATGGACATTACTGTCCTGACTGGTGATACACAATGGCAGAAGTAGTCGAGGTACTAGTACCCGGTGGCAAAGCAACTGCCGGTCCGCCTCTTGGTCCGGCACTGGGTCCCCTTGGTATCAACGTCAAGGCTGTTGTTGATGAGATTAATAAAAAAACTGCATCCTTCAATGGTATGCAGGTTCCTGTCCGTGTTGAGGTGGATTATAAGAAGAACTTCACCATCTCGGTAGGTATTCCGCCTACGACGGCACTCATCATGAAAGAAGCAGGCGTTGAAAAAGGCTCTGGCGAGCCAGGCACCAATATTGTCGGGGATGTGCCACTTGAGGCTGCTGTCACGATTGCTAAGATGAAACTTGATGATATGCTCTCCTATGACCTCAAGAGTGCGGTCAAGGAAGTTGTTGGCACATGCACAACCCTGGGCATCACGGTTTCTGGCAAAATGCCCAAAGATATGCTCAAAGAGATTGATTCGGGCACTCATGACGCAGTTCTCGTGGGATAGAATCGATATGTAACCATAGAAGATCGTAAATTAACACGGTCGCATCACTATGGAGGAACCTGATGGTAGAGAAGAGCGTCCTTATTGACGCATTGAAAAAGGCAAAAGAACAGGCGCCTGAACGGAAATTCACCGAGAGTGTCGATATGACCATTAACCTGAAAAATATCGACATGGCTCAGCCGAAAAACCGTATTGATGAGGTTATCCTCCTTCCTCACGGGAATGGAAGGGTAGTCAGGATTGCAGTTCTCGGGTCTGGCGACATTGTAACCCAGGCAAGGGAATCGGGTGTTGAACTCATCATGGGACCGGAAGAGATTGAGCGCCTTGGAGGAGCCCCTCGTGAAGCACGTAAAGTTGCATCCGAGCATCAGTTTTTCCTTGCAGAAACGCAGGTAATGAGTCTTGTCGGAAGATGGCTTGGACCAAGGCTTGGTCCACGTGGCAGAATGCCCCAGCCGATCCCTTCTGGAACGGATATCCGTCCCATTGTGGAGCGTCTTCGGAAATCTGTCAAAGTCAGAACAAAAGACAAGATGTCATTCTCACTCAAGGTCGGTACTACCAGTATGAGTGAAGAAGAGGTTGCAGATAATATAGATGCAGTCCTCAAGCGTATTCTCTCAAAACTTGAAATGGGTGAATTCCAGGTCCGATCGGTCTATGTGAAGACGACAATGGGCCCGTCTGTGAAGGTGGAGCTATAATGGCATTGTATACCGCACATCTGCCCCAGTGGAAGATAGACGAGATTTCAAATATCAAGAAGCTTGCCAGTGAATTCAGGCTGGTGGGTCTTGTTGACATGTACGGAATCCCGGCCAGACAGGTGCAGGATATCAGAAGAAATCTTCGCGGCAAGGCCGAACTGATAATGACCCGTAACACTCTTATCGAGCACGCGTTTGGTGAGATGGAAGGATCTATATCAGAACTCTCTTCGCACTTATCCGGACATTCAGCTCTCATCTTTACAAATGAGAATCCTTTCAAGCTTTTCAGCATGCTTGAAAAGACGAAGACAAAGATGGCAGCACGTCCTGGAGAGACTGCACCGGAAGACATCGTCATTTCAAAAGGACCAACCAGTTTCCGTCCTGGTCCGATCGTCGGTGAGCTCCAGCAGGCCGGTATTCCAGCCGCTATTGAGGCAGGAAAAGTTACCATCCGTGAGACAAAAACGGTGGTAAAGGCTGGCCAGGAGATCAATAAAAAACTTGCAGATGCACTTGCAAAGCTGGATATTAAACCGATGGATGTCGGGCTTATCCTGCAGGCAGCCTTCTATGAAGGTAGTATCTACGAGCCTGATGTCCTTGCTATCGACGAGACTGCATTCTATAACAGCATCATCACTGCTGCAACCCAGGCCTTTAATCTGTCAGTTAATGCTGCATATCCAACCAGGGATACTGCATCTGCACTGGTTACCAAGGCTGTCCGTGAAGCACGCGGGGTTGGCGTCGAGGCTGCAGTCACCAGTAGTGACATAATCGACGCAGTTATTGGAAAGGCACAGGCACAGGCCATGGCCCTTTCAGGTGTAGTCGGATAATCAATATGCTGACAATACGAGTAATCGGAAAAAAATTTAGGTGAATTATAACATGGAGTATGTATACGCTGCACTCCTTCTGCACAAGGCAGGAAAGGAGATCAATGAATCCTCTGTTCAGGCAGTACTTTCTGCCGCTGGTATCGCTGTCAACGAATCACGTGTCAAGGCACTTGTCGCATCCCTTGATGGTGTCGACATTGAAGATGCCATCAGCAAGGCAGCAGCAGCCCCGGTAGCTGTTGCAGCTGCACCTGCTGCAGGTGGAGCTGCCCCTGCAGCAGCTGCAGAAGAGGAAGCCCCGGCTGAAGACAAGAAGGCTGAAGAAGAGAGCGGAATGGCAGGCCTTGGTGCCCTGTTCGGATAAATCTCTTTTTTTCTTTTACTGTTAACCGGTTGTTTCCGGAGTTATTTTATCCTGAAGTTATTATTTCTGGCTCCCTTTACTATTCGATTCTGAAATATCTGGTAAATTTTGCTATATGCTATAATAGCCATCCGGTAATAGTATTATACATGATACTCTGGGATGAAATTACAAAGATAGTAAGGTCCCAAAGAGATGCCAAAAAAAACCGTGACCAGGGAATTATTCGTCATGATATTATAAAAATACAGCCTTACCAGAATTTTGCCATTCTCATTTCTGGTATCAGACGGTGTGGAAAGAGCACGCTCCTTATGCAGATGATGAAGAAAGAGGAGAACTTTTATTATCTGAGTTTTGAAGATCCCAGGCTGATAGATTTTACTATCAGGGATTATGAATTATTAGAGGAGGTTTTTCATAAGGAGTATGGTTATCAGGATCTCTATTTCTTTGATGAGATTCAAAATCTCTCAGAATGGGAATATTATATCCGCCATCTTCTTGATTCTGGAAAAAAAGTGATCATCACCGGGTCAAATGCATCTCTACTAAGCCGGGAACTTGGAACCAAACTGACTGGCAGAAACCTGCGACTGGAGTTATTCCCTTTCTCATACCATGAGTTTCTTGAATATACTAATAAAGAGGATTCGGACGATTCATTTAATGATTATCTCTTCACTGGAGGTTTTCCTGATTATATCCGGTTAGGACTTCTTGAGGTTTTACAAAATCTGCTTTTAGATATTATTTCAAGGGACATTATTTACCGCAATAACATAAAAAATCCTGTACTTATCACTGAAATTGCTGTGTACCTTCTTGGAAATATCGCCAGGGAGATGACACTTTCGCAGCTGCAGAAGACTTTTTCAACGATAGGTTCAACTTCAACCATTGCATCATATCTCTCCCATCTTGAAGATGCTTATATCCTGTTTACTCTCTCACGTTTTAGTTATTCTCATAAAAGCAGACAGATCAATCCAAAAAAGGTATATGCTATCGACAATGGCCTTGTATGTGCAAACACTACAGATTTTTCCGAAGATTATGGACGACTGTTAGAGAACCTTGTTTATATTATGTTAAGGAAAAAATACAGGGAGTTATACTATTTCAGGGAAAAACATGAGTGCGATTTTATCATTAAAGAAAAAACCAGGGTGACAAGGGCAATACAGGTCTGTTATGAGGTAACAACCAGGAATAAAGACCGGGAGATTAGCGGCCTGCTTGAGGCGATGCAGATGTTTGATCTAAAAGAAGGATATATCCTGACCGGGAACCAGGAAGATGAGCTCACCGTCGATGGAAAGAAGATCTTCTTAAAACCGGCCCGTCTTTTTTCAGAGTAAAGACAGGCATGGCAGGAGAGCATCCCACTTCCTGTCGGATGCTTATCCACTTTTGGAACGCTCATTCATATTTATATTTACCACGTGGGACAATAATTTCAAATCTTGCCCCTTTACCTGGTGTTCCGGTCTCTCTTATGCTGATACCTGTAATTGCAAGCACTTCGCTGGTGAAATAAAGGCCAAGTCCTTTTTTCAAACCATCCCTTCTTGAGAATAAAGTTTCTTTCTTCTCATCTTCTATACCAGGTCCATTATCCTCGAATATGATGATAAGCTCACCATTACGCAGTTCGGAGTGGAGGTGAAGCTTTGTTACTATGTCTTTTCCATGAATAACAAGATTTAATGCAAGATTGTAAAAGACTTTTTCAAGTAGGGGATCTGCATAGATTAAGACTCCTTTAATCTCTTCAATCCGTTCAATATGGGTTAAATCAAGATGGGAGATTGCAAACAGGTAGACCTGTAAAACATTTTGCCAGTAAGGTGGACGGATCCCCATGTCCTGGTAATCTTTTGCAAAATCAAGCGACTGTGATACTTTTTTAACAAGAGATTGTTCTTTCTCAATTAATGCAAGGGTATCCTGGTCTGATATCATGTCTTTTTTCAACTCCAGGTACCCTGAAAGTGTAAAGATATAATTTCTGATATCTTCAAAGGTTATCGCATTTAATAGGTTAAGTTTACTTCTGGCTTTATCCAAAGCTTCTTCTGTTTTCTTCTGAAACGTGATATCTCGTGCAACTGCCTGGTACTCGATGACAGTCCCAGCATCAGAAAATATTCCCCTGATTGATGAGTTTAACCATTTTTCCTCCCCGTCAGGAAGGATAACTTTATTCTCTGAATAGATTACAGGTGACTCAGGAGTAAGAGAGGAGATCTGCATTAAAATTTCAGAGGGAAATAACCTGATATCTGAGAGGTTTATCTCATTTTCCAGGATACCTTTATGATCTGCATGGAAAAATGAGAAAAATTTGTCATTTCCAAAGATGATCTTGTTTTGTGGAGTAAAACGGAGGATAAGATCGGTCTGGTCTTCAACGATATTTCGGTATTTTTGCTCGCTCTTCCTCAGTTTTTGTTCATATATTGTGAGTGTATCATAGCTCTCTCTAAGTTCTTCTTCATTAGCCGTTAACTTCTCATATGCATCGCTCAGATCTTTATTCTTCTGAATCAGTTCCTGCTCATATCTTTTCTGTTCAGTGATGTCAATAAGGGCAGCAAGGGTCTGATTGCTACCTGGCATACGGGTTATACTTAACAATATGTCACGTATTTCGCCAGAATTTGTTTTTAATTTGAAGTTATAGACATTAGGAACATTATCCTCTCCGGCAGTTCTTTTCTGGTTATAGGAGGTCATCATATCGAGATCTTCCAAAGTTGCAACAAACTCTGTCCATTTTTTCTTACCGATGATCTCTTCCCTGTTAAAACCCCAGAGTTCTTCGAATTTTTTATTTACAAGGGATATTGATTGATCTTCCTCTACCAGAACAAGTGGATCTTCTGAGTGTTCAAAAAGCGCCCGGTATTGTTCTTCAGAAAACCTCAGTCTCTCCCTTGCCAGTGTCAGTTCTGAAATTCTCAGCTCCTGGTCCAGGTACGATTCCCTGAGACTTTTTTGCATCTGTTCAATTCCCCTAGCAAGAATACCGATCTCATCAGCTCTTGATGTCTCTTTAATATGGGGGGCGGGCTTTCCCTGGCCAATCTTTGTGACAATACTGGTAAGACTTAGAACCGGTTCGGTCAGGTACCTTGACAAAAACAGACCAAGAATGGCTGAAAAGATCAATCCAAGAGACATGGCCGCGATGATCACAAGGATCATCCGGTTAATATATTCAAAAGCCTCGTATGTAGGAAGCTCTGCTATCACCGCCCAGTCTGTTCCGGATATACCTGAAAAAGAACCGATCACCTCTTCTCCTTTCAGTCCAATATAAGGAGATATCTCCATATTGGAGGCCTCCTCTCCGGAAATGAACCTCTGAACAGGTGGCAAGGCAGTCATTAACTCTCCGTGCCTGTCAAGAATCTCTGAAGCCTCCTGGTATGCAAGAAATCTTCCAGAACTGTCAACGATGTAGGCATATCCATTCTGACCTATATCGATCTTCTCAATCTCTGACCAAAGTGGTAAGACACTCCCGGTCGAAATAAACACAAAGGCTGTCTCTCCTTTCTTATCTCTGACAGGAGTTGCAATATTGACCGAAATCAGCCCGGTTTGTGGAAATATGAATATGGGTGATATTGCCGTCTCTCCCTGCAATGCACGGATAAATATTGGATCTGAAGCCTGGTTGCCAAGCTCTTCAGGCAGGTAGGTGTGAAACCGTGAAATTTTCACTATCTCCTGCCCGTCCGGGGTTAGCAATGTACATTCATGGAATAGTCTTTTTTCATCGTTAAGAAGGTTAATTAGATCTTCCCTCTGTTCTTTGAGGTTAAGTTCAGTTAAATGCGAGCTTTCTGAGAATATAACAAGATTATCGATAAGTTTTGAGAAATAAAGGGAGATGATAAGACTTGTCTCTTCAGCCGATTTTTCCT
>JAAYPD010000351.1 GCA_012520015.1 Methanomicrobiales archaeon | reverse complement strand
GTCCATGGCTCCTGACCTGTATACTTCTTTGTTTGAGAAGAAGGAGAAGAAAAAAGCCGGACTTCCTGATCTTCCAGAGAGCGGGAACGGGGTTGTGATGAGGTTTGCCCCAAACCCATCAGGCCCGCTCCACCTTGGGCATGCAAGGGCGGCTTTTCTCAACGATGAATACATCCGCCGGTATGGCGGAAGATATATCCTGAGGATCGAGGATACTGATCCCAAGCGTGTGGACCCTGAAGCCTATGACATGGTCAGGGAGGATATAGAATGGATGGAACTCTCCATATCCTCGACAGTTTTCCAGTCCGACCGGTTTTCAAAGTATTATGAGGTAGGAAAGGAGCTTATCAGCAATGGTCATGCCTATGTATGCAGGTGTGACAACGAGGTCTTTAAAGACCTGAAGATGCACAAGGCCGCCTGTCCCTGCCGGAGCCAGTCCACTGAAGAGGCTCTTGAACTCTTTGACCAGATGCTTGAAGGGGCATTTGCTGAAGGAGAGGTTGGTGTAAGGTTAAAGACCGACCTTTCCCACCCTGACCCTGCCATGAGGGACTATCCACTGTTCCGGGTTCTGACTTCAACCCCTCACCAGCGGGTGGATGCAATCGTTTACCCGCTTATGAACCTCTCGGTGGCCGTGGACGATCATCTGCTTGGAATGACTCATGTCATCAGGGGCAAGGATCATATAGCCAATACAAGAAGGCAGGAGTTTATCTTCAGGTACATGGGCTGGAAACCGCCGGTGTACCGTCACTATGGCAGGATGGGGATTGAGGGTGTGGTCCTTTCAACCTCGCAGATGCGGGCTGGAATCCAGTCAGGAGAATATTCCGGCTGGGACGATATCAGGCTTGGAACGCTCCGTGCAATGGCAAGACGTGGTATTAAGCCAGGAGCGGTGCGAAACGCTGTCGTGGAGATAGGTATTGGAGAGACCGATATACAGTTCTCATGGGAGAATCTCTACGCAAAGAACAAGGAGATTATCGATGCCGGGGCAGACAGGTTCTTCTTTGTCCCTGACCCGGTACTGGTCCCTGTATCAGGAAGTGGCCCTGTGATTGCAGAGGCGATGAGGTATCCTGGTGATGAATCAAGAGGGTACCGCAGTATACCATTTGACGGCTCTGTTTACCTGCCAGGTTCCGAACTTGCATCAGGTGCACCTTTCCTGAGGCTTAAGGATCTCTTTAATATCAGGATCTTTTATGACGGGGATAATATCCGTGCTGAGTATGCTGGTGATGACCTGCAGGAGGCACGAAGTAAAAAAGCCCCTATCATCCAGTGGCTCTCTAAAGAGCATGCACATCCATGCACCCTGTAGTCTCCTGATGGAGATATAAACGGTGTTTGTGAACCTGAGGCGGTCAGTGAAAAAGACCGGATCGTCCAGTTTGAACGTGTCGGTTTTGCAAGGATAGACAAAATTGGGGAAGATGCGGTGGCATACTTTACCCACCGCTGAAAATCAGGCGGAAAGGATCTTTTTAATGAATTCAGGCAGGGCAAAGCCTGCTTCATGAACAGATCCATTGTAATACTGAAGATCCTGAAGTGAGCGATCCCTGACTATCTCATCCACCTTTATTCTGTCCATCAGCCTTGGATCTCTTAAATCAGAAGCACAGGCCATCCCCCACAAGGTTCCATATAACGGTACGTATGCGAAGTAAGGGGCTGCATGGTGGAAAACACTCTCAAGATTATTCATGAGTCCTGAAACCCGCCCTGGTTCAAAGACCGGAGAGCCGATATGAAGGACAAACATGCCCCCGGAATTTAAAAGTGCCTTACAGTCTGCCATGAACCTGGGAGTGTAAAGCTCGGTAGCAGGGCCTATGGGATCAGTCAGGTCCAGAATAATTATGTCAAACTCATCTCCCCTGCCTGGCCCAATCTCCCTTACATACTTAAGTCCATCCTCAATAAGGATCTCCATCCTGGGATCATCCAGTGATCCGCGGTGAATTGAACCAAAGAACCTGCGGGCCAGGTCAATTACACCCTTGTCAAGTTCGACAAGAACGATCCGTTCTATTGATGGATGTTTGAATACCTCTTCTGCAGATCCCCCGTCCCCGCCACCGATGATGAGCACGGCCTTTGGGTCAGGATGGGTTACAAGTGCAGGATGAACCATGTTTTCATGGTAAAAAAATTCGTCCCGCTCCGAGGTCATAAAATACCCGTCAAGGCGGAACAACTTTCCAAACTGGGGAGTGTCCCAGACTTCGTAGGCCTGGAACAGGGTCTTACCCTCTTCCAGCAATGTTCCTTTTCTGAAAAAAAAGCCACTGTTATTATTTAATGACTCACAGAGCAGTTCGGAACAATCAGATATATTCATGGATCAGCTTTGTGCTGCTCCGGCAGCGCTTATCTCTCCTCTTATCACTTCATGACTGGACATCTCGCCTGGGGAAAGGGCCTTTGCCACTTCATTAAAAGTCTGCCTTGCACGGTCGCTATTGTCACGGCTATAGTTGCAGACATATACATCAAGGGTCACGCCATTATTCTCCGGCCAGGTGTGGATGGCGAGATGAGATTCCGCCAGAACCACGTTACCAGTAACTCCGGCCTTATTCCCGTTCTCATCCATAAACTGGTGGAAATATGTTCCAAGCGGGGTAAGACCAGAGTTCATACATGCATCAACACACAATTTCTCCAGTTTATCCTGGTCACATAAAAGATCAGCAGTGCAGGTGCAGCGGTACATATCAGCAATTAGATGTAGTCCATTCATTCGCCATCCCTCCTTTAAGGTTTTTGGGGCGGTCTCCTCGTGAGACCAGCGGGTATAAGAATGAGATATCAACAAAGATAAATCTATTTGGTAATCGGTAAGTTTAAAACGGAGAAAATTAGATTCAGAAAAAGAATTCCCGGTCTTTTTTCACTAATCCAACGTATACTCTTTTGAATACTGGTAATATCAATTGTTGACAGGCCGGTGTGCCAGTATATATCTCTCTTCAACATCTTCGGCGGTATTTGCTTCTTTGATGTCCTTATCTTCCCTTACTTCAATAAACCTGGGAAACCGGAGAGCATACCCACCCTCGTAATTTGGACTTTTCTGGATCTCAGAGTAACCGATCTCAAAGACAAGCCTGGGTTCAAAATAGACCATCTTCCCATCTTTTCTGATAATATCATCCTGTAAAGTCTGAAAAAGCCAGTTTAACTGCTCGTCAGAAAAACCAGTTGCAACCCGGCTGATTGGGACCAGCCTGCCATTGCTCCTGACTGAAAGGAGAAAAGATCCAAACACCTGGGCACGTTTTCCCTCTCCCCACTCTGCCCCGGTAACAACAAGGTCAAGGGTATCGGCTTCAGGTTTTATCTTAACCCAGTCCTTTCCCCTGACACCAGGGGTGTACCGCGAGTCCAGGAGCTTTAACATGACTCCCTCGTGACCTGCATCAAGTGCATCATGGTAATAATCCTCTATCTCCTCTTCTTTTCCTGATACAAGCTGTGGAGTTACATACCGTGATGAGACCTTTGTCAGTATCTCCCTCCTCTCTATAAATGGCCGGTCTATGAGCATCTCCTGGTTGTAATAAAGGATATCAAAGAGGTTTGGGACCATGGTGATGGCATCGGCTGCCTGTGCGACATTATGCTTTCTTCGAAATCTTCTAAGAACCATCTGAAATGGCATAGGCCGCCCGTCCTGGACAGCAATGACCTCACCATCAACGATGACATCGTCAGGGAGGGCACCATCCAGGAGTGCGACCACATCAGGCATGGCAGAAGTGACCTCTTCAAGCCGGCGGGAGTACATCCTGCAGGTTCCGTTCTGCTTGTGAAACTGAAACCTTGCTCCATCGTACTTGTACTCAACGGCGACCCTGACCCCTTCTCCAAGGACCCCTGATATGGTTCCCTGCCTTGCAAGCATCATCCTGACCGGGTGGAAAGGGACCAGTCTGACAGAGCGTAATGCCTCTTCGCCACTTAATGCCAGGACAGACACTTCGCCCATGTCATTTCTGACCTGGTTTGCATACTCAACCAGCTTTGGGTCAACCGTGAAGGCCTGTGCAATGGCATCGCGAAGGTTTCCATCCCCGACACCAATACGGAAGTCCTCAAGAAGAATGGCGGTGATATAATGGCCTTCAAGAGGTGAGGCACTGGACAGTAAACGCTGGATAACCCTTATCTTCTCTCTCTGGGATCGCCCGCCTTCCATCCCTGATATCTCGACAAGGCCGGCCATGATATCGGCAAGTGTCAGTTCAACGGTGAAAAAAGAAGTCTGTGACTTCTGGGAGAGTAACTCTTCAACCGCGGCCCCTGCATCCCCTACCCTGCTAAGCCGGTCTATGACATCCTCGCGTCTTCTTCCAGTCACATATGCAACCGCCTCGTATAGCAGGTTTGGTCCTACCCCAAGTTTTTTCCCGCTCCACTCTGGGAACGGCCTTCCCTGAATCAGTCTGCAAAAGTCAGGAAGGTCTTCTTTTGAGAGTGAAGCGATCGTCTGGGAAAGGACTGATATCGTCTCAAGTCTGCCTGATATCTTCTCAAGCCGGGCACATAGTTCTGCAAATTCCAGGAATTTCATATGGTTCACGTGTAATGTTACAAGCTGACTGAGACTTTCCAGCAGTCTTCAGGGCACCGTTCCCTGCATCTTCGCACAGGTTTTCGATATGCAGGTTTTGT
>JAAYPD010000350.1 GCA_012520015.1 Methanomicrobiales archaeon | reverse complement strand
GTAAAAGATATGTTCGGCCTTACTACAGATGTCAACCGCTTCGGTAAGATCGGTCAGGAGGACCTGCTCAATTGCATACCTGGCATGGTCAAGGACATCATGACATCTCCCCCCGGAGAGGATATTTACTACCTGCATTAAAACCCCCACCTGGGAGATGAATGATTTTGACGCTGCAACGCTTATCTCCGGGCCGGCATGCATCAGGATAGTATCATGTGCACTTCTGGTAATTGTGCTGTTGAGCACATTGGTTATCGCGACCGTCTTTACATTATTGCATATGCCTTTTCTTATTGCTGCAAGAGTATCTGCCGTCTCCCCGCTTTGTGATATGCCGATGATGACATCACTGAACGGGATACTGGCATACTTGTACTCTGATCCCATCTCCAGCCTGACAGGAATGCCACAGGCAGGTTCGATAAGGTACCTGAAGATCATCCCGGCATGGTAGGAGCTTCCACATGCAACAACAGTGATTGACGATGCATTAAGCAGGGAGGATGGTAATGTCTCTTCAGATACCGCATGGACCGCCTGGTGAATGGCATCCGGTTGCTCAAAGATCTCCTTGAGCATGAAATGGGCAAACCCTCCTTTCTGAATGGTATCTGGTGTCCAGCTGATCTCATGGATCTCGCGTTCTGCAGGCCGGTCACCAAAATAGACAGAATATGAATCTGGTCTAAGTTCTGCAGTATCTCCATCGTTAAGGTAAATGACCCTTGAGGTATATTCAAGAAGAGGCGTGATGTCAGATGCGGCAAAGATCTCCCCGTCGCCGATTCCAAGAACCAGCGGACTCTGGTTTCTTGCAGCAATAAGCCGGTTTTCACCGGCTGAAATTATTAACAGTGCATATGAACCTGACAGGAGAGGGAGGGTATTTCTGACGGCCTCAAGCAGGTCACCGGTATATGCCTCCTCGATCAGGTGTGCGATGACCTCCGTGTCGGTATCTGACCGGAATATATGCCCTCTCCCGATAAGATCCCGTTTCAGGGCAGAATAATTCTCAATTATCCCGTTATGGACCACCGCTATCTGATCAGTGCAGTCCTGGTGTGGGTGGGCATTGATATCTGATGGTATTCCATGTGTTGCCCACCTTGTATGGCCTATTCCTATGGTTCCCTGAAGGATACCGGGAGAATCGGGGAGTTCAGACACCTTTCCTGCCTTTTTATGGATACATACCTCTGTTGAGAGGGTTGCAATTCCGTAGGAGTCATATCCACGGTATTCCAGCCTTCGAAGACCCTGAAGCAGGATTGGAGCTGCACTCCGGTAACCTGCATACCCGACAATGCCGCACACCCTACATCACCCTTGTCTTATCAGGAATACGCGTACAGGAGAACCGAAGATCAGATCTTCCTCCAATGGTAACCTCATTGCCTACTATGGTATTTTCAAACATTACAGATGGCTTGCAGAAGACACCATTCCCCATGATGACTCCGCATGCGGCATGTATGGCGGTATCTCCTGACGGAATAAAACCCCCGGAATACATGGCAGCAGAGTATTCTCCAAGCGTGCACCCTTCCCCTAAAACAGATCCTGATATGCTGCAATGGGATGCTATCACCACGTCATCCATGAGAATTGATCTCCGGATGAGAGAGAAAGGTTCTATTCTGACCCTTGATCCGATGCTGGTGCCGGGTTCTATGACAACATGAGGCCCGATTGTGCAGTCTTCCCCTATGATAACAGGGCCTGTGATAACGGTTCCAGGGCCTATCCTTGTCCCCTGGCCGACTGACACTTTACCCTGTATCACGGATGATGAACTGATCAGACCGGATTTTTCAGGAGTGATGAATGGAAGCAGACGGTCGTTCATTACAAGGAGATCCCACGGGTATATTGCGTCCTGCCAGGAATGTGCCTTTACCGCGGCAATCCTGGTCCCCTGCCTTATCTCCCAGTCAACCGCTTCGCTAAGGCCTGGCAGGACGATCCTCTTTAGCAGATCTGATCCAAGGTGATAGACGCCACATGAGACGGTCATTCTGCTTGCATGTGTCGGTTTTTCAGTGATACTGGTGATGAGATCCTCTTCAATGGTCACCACCCCGAAGTTTGACGGCTGCCGGTGCGTTGTATACAAAAGCGAGTTCTTAATTCTGGCGATATCCCTGACAGAGTCCGGATCAATATAGTTATCTCCGGGAAGGACCAGGACATCTCCTGCAATCCGGTCACGTGCACTTATGAGTGCGTGTGCAGTTCCAAGTTGTTCTGTCTGCCGGACAATCATTACAGGAAGGCTTAGTCTTGCAAGGTGACGCATCACCTGTTCTTTCCGGTAACCGACAACGACTATGATATCCCGGATTCCGGCCTCCAGGAGTGAGAGGATGGTATGCTCTATGATAGGTTTATTTGCAACCGGAATTAGTGCCTTTGGCCTGTTCTGAGTGAGAGGACGAAGCCTTATACCTTCTCCTGCGGCAAGGATGACAGCCTGAAGACTCATCGACCGATCACCGTCTTATCTTCAAGTCTTCCTTCAACAAGAGTATGTGGCCCAATTCTGCAATGATTTCCGATGACTGAACCGACATTGACCGAGCAGTTTATTCCAAAGAGGACATCATCGCCGATAACCGCCCCAAACTTTCGTCTCCTTGTGTCTGTGCCACCGATGATGATATTGCCCTTATCATGACGGAGGTTTGCAATCTTTGTCCCTGCTCCAAGGTTGCAGCCGCTCCCGATTATGCTGTCTCCGACATAGGAGAAATGTGGAACATTGGTACTGTCCATGATGATTGAGTTTTTAATCTCCGAACTATGCCCGATATGGCAGTTGTTCCCGATGGCGGTTCCTGGACGGATATAGGCATGTGGACCGATTTTGCAGCCTGAACCTATGATACATGGCCCTTCCAGGTAAGAGCCTGACATTATCACCGTTTCAGGCCCTATCTGAACATCCCCCCTGATAAAGACCCCTTCTTCAATGACTCCAAGGTGTTCAGGTGCAATCTCCTTCATCATCTCTTCATGGACCCCGAGAAGATCCCAGGGCGAGCCCATGTCTGCCCAGAAACCAAGTTGCACCCCGTGGAGCAGGCCAATCTGAATATATGTCATCAGGGCATCGGTCAGCTCAAGTTCACCCCTGGGCGAAGATGTAATGGTCTCAAGTTCATTGAAAATACCTGGCTCAAAGAGGTAAATACCCGCATTGATGAGATTGCTCTTTGGGTGAAGGGACTTTTCTTCAAGACCGGTGATAATGTTCCCTTCCATGGTTACCACCCCGTAATCTTTCGGATGGGAGGATGTAAACACCCCCATGGCCGGGGACGGTGTCATCAGCATAGCCTTTATGTCCTCCGTGCGAAGGACCATGTCCCCGTTTAAAAGGAGAAATTTTGAATCCACGTGAGGTTTTACCGACATCAGGGCGTCACCGGTTCCACGCTGCCTTTTCTGGGTCACGTACCTTATTGAGATTCCCCGGGATCTCCCGTCTTCAAAGTAGCTTCTTACTGAAGACTCACCATAACCGACGACAAAGATGAACCTGGTAATCCCAGCACCTATGACCGCATTTACCAGGTGTTCAAGCATTGGCCTGCCTGCAAGCGGGAGCATCACCTTTGGCCGTGAACCGGTAAGCGGCCTCATCCGCTTGCCTTCACCGGCTGCCAGGATGACACATATGGTCACGGTTTTACCTCTTTTCGTATGATCCTGACCATCTCCTCGCCTTTGCGAAGGAGTTCCTTTGCTATATCCATGCTCTTTCCTTCGGCAGTGAACCGGATCCTGGGCTCTGTGCCACTGGCCCTGATAAGGCACCACCCGTCTTCTTCCTCTATGCGAATCCCGTCGGTCGGGTTGACTGCACCAAGGGCATAGAGCAGGTCATGGGCATTCTCAAGTTCAAGTGATCTCCGAAGTAAGGGGTATCCGGGTATTGATGCAATCTCGGAAGAGAGATCCCACTCTCCTGCAATTTCACACAGTAGGGCGGCGGCATAAGGACCGTCAGGGCATCGGGAGATCTGGGGAAAAATCCATGCACCTGATGGTTCACCACCAAAATCACCCCATCTTAACAGCTGCTCTGATACGAATGCATCGCCGACAGGGGTCCGCCTGACCTCTGCAACCTCTTCAATCGCCATGGACGCATCATAGGTGGTGACTACCTGTTTTGCACCCAGGTATTTTGCAAAGAGGATGAGCAGGGTGTCTCCCTGGATGAACTTTCCGTTCCTGTCAAATGCCATCATCCGGTCCGCATCCCCGTCATGGATTACTGCACATTCAGATCCGGTTCTGGCGATGAGTGACGGAATATAAGGGAGATGTTCAGGAAGGGGCTCGGACGGTCTTGAAAAGGTTCCTGAAATGTTGGCATTCACCGCATATGTCTTCGTGCCCATCATGCTAAGAAGACCAGGGGTGATAACAGATCCTGCCCCGTTGCCACAATCAACCAGGACTTTTAACCCTTCTTTTACCTGTATTTTACTGGCAATGGCATTGCTGTGTTCTTTTACAGGGTATGACCTGGTGCTGGTTCCCTGCTTTTTCCAGTCGCCCCATGGAATATCTGCAAGGGTCTCTTCCACCTCCTTCTGTTGTGCTGCCGAGAATGATGAACCGTCAGGGTTGAACAGTTTCATGCCATTATAGGGCTCAGGGTTATGGGATGCGGTAATCATGCAGGCGGCATCTGTTTTTCTGCCGCTGTATGCAACTGAAGGTGTCGGGGCTATCCCGCCATCATATATTCTGGCACCTGCTCCAAGAGCGCCGGCACAAAATGCAGCAGACATGAGCTGGCCTGTTAAGCGGGTATCGCGCCCAATTGTCACCCGGCTGGCTTTTGCCCCAACCGCCTTTCCTACCTGCAGAGCAAGACCGATGAGTGTCTCATCATATCTCCTGCGGATCCCGGATGAGCCGAACAGCATACCTGATCTGTTCATTCTTCAGATGTTTG
>JAAYPD010000349.1 GCA_012520015.1 Methanomicrobiales archaeon | reverse complement strand
CTCAATACCTTCAAGTACGTCTGACAAAAGGCCGGTTCCGGTGATCTTCTGGTAGGTATCCGGGTTTAAGGAGTCAAGACTGATATTCACCCTTGAAAGCCCGGCTTTTCGGAGATCATGGGCAAGGGGCGCAAGGAGTGTTCCATTGGTCGTCATCGATGACTCAATACCTGGCGGAACCGCACGAATTATCTCCACGATGTCTTTGCGAATGAGTGGTTCACCACCTGTAAACTTCACTGACCTTATCCCTAATTTACCGGCAACTTCAAGGATTGCCTTTATATCTTCGATTGAGAGGGGGGTTTCAGGCTTTGTTTCACCTTCCCTGTGACAGTACATACAGTTCAGGTTACATCCCGAGTTCACAGAGATCCGCAGGTTTGAGATGGGCCGGCCAAAGTTGTCATGCAGGTCCATCTGGCTCCTCCCCTGGCGCCCGCCAGCCGCCAATGTAGTTCCTTGCTATGATGTAGATCTCAGTACTTCCCTTGCGTGTAGCCTGGGCCTTGTATGTTCGCACCGAATAAAATTCCCGTTTTACCCTGTTATACAGCCAGTTAAAGTCCTCTCCCTGAAATGATTTCATTATCATGTTTCCTCCCTGTTTGAGAAGGAGACGGGCGACATTGAGTGCCTTTTCATTAAGTTCGATAGATCTGGCCTGGTCATACGAACGCTGTCCGGAGAGTTTTGGTGAGGCATCACATACGATTCCATTCACTTCAGGCATATGTTCCCGAATCCGCGCAATTACTGCCGGGTCGGAGAAGTCACCTGTGATCGTGATGACTCCTTCAACCGGGACTATGGGGTTGAGATCAACTCCGATAATAATTCCACCTGTCATTTCTCTTAAGACCTGCAACCAGCTTCCCGGTGCCGCACCAAGATCAAGGATGTTATCATCCTGGCGAATAATTGGGTTTTTACGTATTATCTCTTTAAGCTTCATGGCTGCCCGCGAGCGGTACCCTGATTGCTTTGCTTTTAGATACGCTTTATCTTTACTCCATTGTGAACCCATAAAAATTTACGACCTGTACCTTCCTCATTAATATGCGAACCCGGCACATATATCTGTTTTAAATCACAACCTGAATGCATAGGGAGCGCAGATGCTGAAAGCAACGATCAGTGCAGATATATTCAAGGATACCGTTGATGCCCTCTCCGCCCTTGTAACTGAATGCAGACTTCATTTTTCTGAAACAGAAATCTGGGCAAGGGCAGTTGACACTGCCAATGTGGCTATGATCCTCCTAAGTTTAAAAAAGGAGGCATTTAGCCAGTTTGAGGCAACTACGGGAGAGATCGGATTGGATATTGCAAAGTTGAAAAATACGTATTCCATGATGGGAAAGGCAAGTGAAATTCGCCTGGAACATCTGGAAGGAGCAAATAAAATTGATGTCACCTTTGAAGGGTACCATTATTCAATCACGCTTCTTGATTCGAATACTATTAAGAAGGATCCAAATGCGCCCGGAATTCAGCTTCCTGGTCAGGTGACAATTTCAGGATCAGAACTTTACAATGTCATAAAATCTGCTTCCATTGTGTCTGACAAGATCTGGTTTGCCATTGAACCGGAAAATAAAGAATTTGCCCTTTACGCTGAGGGTGATTCTGATAATATCAGGAGAGTGTTTTCTGCCGGAGAGATCATCGCATCCAACTGGGAACCTGCAAGATCTCTCTTTTCTATCGATTATCTGAAGGATATGGGCAAAGTTATGAGCCATGCCGAAAAAGTCACCATTGACCTTGGGGTTGATCATCCTGTCAAATTCTCCTTTGAGATAGCCGGTGGAAGCGGACAGGTCGAGTACCTTCTTGCACCCAGGATTGAGGCTGACTAAATGCATGGTCACTCTTGATCGAAAAGATCTGGCGAAATATCCTTTTTTAAAAGAATCCCAGTCGTACATCGGGTCGATAGGTGATTCACTTAACCAGTTTCTGGACTCTCCCGGGGGCAGGCTTGCACTCAGGGAGGCACTCTCAACTGTTGAACATGCGCTGTCCTTCTCAGGGAAGGAGATCCCCCCTATCCCCGACATCTATAATGAACCAGAGGCGGCCACCACCATCATCGCATCCTACCCGGTCAGCAGGATTGTTGTTTCATGCGCCCAGGATCGGATCTTCCTTGACAGGCTGGTGAGATACCAGGCATGGGTTGTGTTTGCTTTTCTGCAGGACGAGAGCCCTGAGATAAAACGGTTCATCAAAAGTTCAATAGGTCTTCCGGAGACGGGAAATGAATTATCCCTGGTAGATTATATCCCGGTGGCATCAAGACTGGCAGAAGAGCGATGGAGGCTCATTAACCGGGTGGTGGTGAGAGGTCTTGTGCAGGTGGCCCCCCATGAGTTTGATGAGATAGTTAGGGAACGCCTTCGGTACATAATGGCCCGTGGCCTGCCATTAAAAGTCCCCTCATCAATCTGTGAGCAGATCAGGCCGGCAGTCGACCGAATCAGGGCTGACTGGCAGAAAATGGTGCTGGAAGAGTTTGGACAGGTAGAAGAGTCAGCATTTCCACCCTGCATGCAGGCAATTCTTGGAGCAGTTACTGGTCATGGACATCTGACACATATGGCAAGATTTGCAATATCCTCGTTCCTTCATAATATTGGGATGGAAAATACCAGGATCATCGAACTTTATGGGTCAGTTCCAAACTTTGATCTGAGAAAAACAATGTACCAGGTCGAGCATATTACCGGAAGGGGAGGAACAAGCACAGAGTATACTTCACCCCTCTGCTCGACGATG
>JAAYPD010000348.1 GCA_012520015.1 Methanomicrobiales archaeon | reverse complement strand
GGTATTCCAGCCTGAGGAAGATAGCTTCTTACTCCTGCAGAAGGCATTGGAAGAGGTAAGACCTGATGATATTGTACTTGAAGTCGGAACAGGAAGTGGGTATATTGCCTCATCCATTCATGCCTGCCGGATGGTTATCGCAACCGATATAAATCCCCATGCTGTGTTCTCCTCACGTGCAAAAGGTGTACAGGTCATCAGGACAGATCTCACCGCCGGGCTTTGCAGGGTATTCACACTTATTCTCTTCAACCCTCCATATATCCCAACCCTGCCTCATGAGAGGCTTGATGACTGGTTAGAATATGCCCTTGATGGAGGGCTGGATGGAAGAAGGGCGCTAACCCGTTTTTTAATGCAGGTGCCATGCATTCTTGCACCAGAAGGCAGGGTGATGGTACTGGTCTCATCTTTGCAGAACTTTAAAATATGTGAGAAACTATTTACTGCCTCTGGTTTCTCATTTGATATCACCGGGAAAAAAATCCTCGAAGATGGAGAGGAGCTGAGAGTCTACCTTTTAAAAATTGTTTAATACCCTGTTACTGCATGTTCGAGTACCGGTGCATTATCTCCTCGACTGTACAGTGCCTCATCTCTATCAGGGCACTTATGACAGAGTCGGCAAATATCATTGCTGAAGTCTCGAATAAAGTGCCAAGAGGAGTGCAGGGGGCTGAGATCGAACGATGCTCTCCACGAATCTGCCGCAGGTCAAAATGGTCAGGACCTATCTGGCAGCTCTCTTCTTCGGTATTTAAAAATACGGTGCAGTCGGCAAGTTCTGCCATGGGAGAGACACTTGTTCCGGTGATAAGACAGATCTGGCCTCCAATCTGTTTTGCAGTCTCACAGGCTTCCCTGACCGACTTTGTCTTTCCTGAACCTGAGAATGCAACAAGGACATCTTTATCATGAAAAGAAGGGGTAACTGTCTCGCCTACCACGTAGGCCGTAAGGCTAAGGTGCATCAGTCGCATGGCAAAAGACTTTGCAACAAATCCTGAGCGGCCTGCACCCATGACAAATATTCTCTCTGCCCCTGTCAGTGTAGTAATAAAGCAGTCAACCTGTTCCTGTTCCAGTGATGCTGTTATCTCCCCTATCCTGGAGATCATCATTGACATGATATCCCTTAGCGGGATACATGGCTCTTCGGTAGATGATGAAGACATGAAGTATGCAGTGTACTTATTAGTTCTGAAGGTTCATTTTCTTTTTCTCAGTGCCTGAAATACCTGATACCGGTAAATATCATGGCCATTTTTCTTCGGTTTGCCTCGGCAATAACTTCATTGTCCCTTATTGACCCGCCAGGCTGTATAAGGGCTGTGGCCCCTGCATCGGCAGCCACCTCAAGGGTGTCTGGAAATGGAAGAAATGCATCAGAAGCAACCACTGAACCTGCAAGGGGAAACTGTGCCTTAGAGATGGCTATCTTTGCACTGTCCACCCTGCTCATCTGCCCGGCGCCAATTCCAAGAACACGGCTTTTATCTGCGAAGATTATGGCATTGCTCTTCACATGCTTGCAGACCTTCATTGCAAGCATCATAGCAGCTTCTTCATCTGCCGTCGGATCCCTGTCTGATACCACCTTCCATTCCTCTCTCATGGCTGGTGTGATCTGAACAAGCGCTCCCCCGTCAATGGTTCTGACCGCGGCATCCACTACCGGATCAGATAGCTGGAGAAGCCTGAGGTTCTCCTTGGTCTTTAAAACCTCCCTGGCCTTGTCAGAGAAGGAAGGAGCAACAAGTACTTCGATGAAAGTTGATGCGATCTCCCTTGCAAGATCCACATCTGCCTCCCGGTTTACTGCAACAATACCGCCATATGCTGATACAGGATCAACATCCCTGGCAGCAATATATGTCTCATGGATATTATCCCCGATCGCAATGCCACATGGATTGTTGTGTTTTACAATGACAGCTGCACATTCATCAAATTCCCGGAGAAGAGCCACTGCTGCATCAACATCAAGGTAATTGTTGTATGACATTGCCTTTCCCTGAAGCGGAAGAGTGCCTCCGACTCCTCTCTCCCCATAGACTGCCGCAACCTGGTGAGGGTTCTCTCCGTACCTGAGCATACGCCCATTCCTGAACTGGACAGAGTAGACGGATGGTAACTCTTCTTCAAGGCTGTAGAGATGGTTACTTATCGCCCCGTCATAAGCAGCCATCCTTGCAAATACCTTCATTGCATAGGAGAGCCGTTCTTCTTTGGTAAATGATCTGCCAGAGGTTACTGCGTCCATAATTGCAGGATAATCTGCAGGATCAATGACCACTATAACATCCCGGTAATTTTTCGCTGCAGCCCTGATCATGGCCGGCCCGCCGATGTCGATGAACTCGATCAGTTCATCAAGAGGAAGAGACTGCCTTGTCATCTCTTCAAAAGGGTAGAGGTTTACAACTACAAGGTCGATAGGGCCGATGCCTTGTTCCTTCATCACATCGTCATCAACACCTCTCCGGCCAAGTATCCCTCCATGAATCCTGGGATGAAGAGTTTTAACCCGTCCATCCATCATCTCCGGAGATCCAGTATAATCAGAGACCTCGATGATCGGAATCCCCGCGGCAGTCAGAACCTTTGCAGTACCTCCAGAGCTTAAGATCTCAATGCCGGCCTG
>JAAYPD010000347.1 GCA_012520015.1 Methanomicrobiales archaeon | reverse complement strand
TGCTGGTGTATTCAAAACGGTACCATGTTCCTTTCATGTCTTTTACAGTCCCGGCAACGAAAATTTCCCCGGCTGGAGAAAATTCAACAGAGCAGGAGAGGGTAAGCAAACCGTTATACCTCTTATCAGGATCTGAGAGGATGGACCTGACTTTTCTTTCCAGTTCCCGGCGGCTTGTAATATATACACCCCCATCAGGCCTGACCCTGAATGGAACTTTAAATTCTGCTATCCCGTTGTGAATTACAGGCTCGTCTGCCAGGACATAACCCTCCTCCCATCCTTCACTCCTGAATACAAGACCGTCACCTTTTCGTGGGAAGATTTCAGAGACCAGTTTTAGCTTCACCGCCCTTCCACCGGAAGGCAGAACAGACCCGGTATAATATCCCTGGTTGCCTGGGTAGGAACGCCCCATGATTTCTGAATATTTTAAGCCGCTGATATATCCTGTTGTAAATCCACGCGAGAAGGCGATGGCAAGATCTGCAATGTCCTCAGGATTTGGCTGGAATGTTCCGGTCCTTATGGCATCAAGGGCTTTCCGGTAAATGGAGGTGACTATGGCAACATATGCAGGCGATCTCATCCTCCCTTCTATCTTCAATGCAGCAATCGGGAGCCTGACTATCCTGTCAAGAACAGGGTATAGGGAGAGGTCCCTGGCAGAGAGCAGGTACCCGGCCTTTCCGGTCATATGAGTATTGGCTGTCCTGCCATAATGATCGAAGGATCCTTCAATTATCTTGTAATTTTTCCTGCATGGCTGGGCACACATCCCCCGGTTTCCACTCCTTCCTCCTACAAGCGAGGATAGAAGGCAACGGCCGGAATATGCATAACAGAGCGCTCCATGAGCAAACACCTCAAGATCGACAGGGTAACCAGACAAGGCATCAGAGATCTCCTCTATCTCCTCACCGGTGAGTTCTCTTGCAAGGACGATCCTGCTGCACCCGTTCTTTGCAGCATACAGGGCACCAGGGACATTATGAATTCCCATCTGTGTTGAGGCATGCAGGACAAGGTCAGGAATATAATTTTTTGCACAGGACAAAAGCCCGGTATCCTGTATCAGGACGGCGTCAACACCGATTGAAGACAGGAAAAGCAGGTACCGAAGAGCATCTTCCATCTCCCGTTCGGCAACCAGGGTATTTACAGTGACATATACAAGGACGCCACGAAGGTGGGCATATCTTACCGCCTGAACAAGTTCCTCGTCTGAGAAATTTGCAGCAAACTGTCGTGCACCAAACTGCTTCCCGCCAAGGTAGACAGCATCAGCCCCCCCGGCACAGGCGGCTGCCAGGGCATCAGGAGATCCTGCTGGTGCAAGGAGAATGGGAAGAGATGGGAGATCTACAGCTGAATGGGAGTTATCCTTCTGCAAAAGTCATGGCTCCTGTCCGCAGTCAGGCATAATTTTTCTCATCTCAAGAAGAGCATCCATAAGCACAAGGGCCATCATCGCTTCAGCAACAGGGACAACTCTCACGGCTATACATGGGTCATGCCTTCCTTTAACAGAAATAACCCGATCATTTCCTGCCAGGTCAATGGTATGTTGCGGAGTTTGTATGGAAGGGGTCGGCTTGATGCTAAGCCTGACAATGATATCCTGGCCGGTAGATATCCCGCCAAGGATTCCACCGGCATTATTCGAGAGATAACCCTGGGCCGACATCTGGTCATTATGCTCTGACCCGGTCATGGCAGAGGCCTTTACTCCTGATCCAATCTCTACTGCCTTTACTCCCCCTATTCCCATCATGGCAAATGCAATCATCGCATCAAGCTTTCCAAACACCGGGTCGCCAAGCCCTGGAGGGCAACCTGATACCACAAGGCTGACCACCCCTCCAACAGAGTCTCCCTCATCCCTGGCCTTTATTATGGCTTTTTCAATCCCTTCCCTTGTTGTCTCCCCGTGAACGGACGAAAGGATCCCATTGATGATTATCCCTTCATTTTCAAGATAACACCTGGCAACCGCTCCTGCTGCTACCCTGGCGGCTGTCTCCCTTCCAGAGCTTCTGCCTCCGCCACGATGATCCCTAATCCCGTACTTCTCATAATACCCCCTGTCTGCATGGCCTGGCCTGAAGACCTCTTTCAGTTCTTCGTAATCTGAGGATATCATCGATGTATTCTGAATAAGAAGACATACAGGGGTCCCAAGTGTTTTGCCTTCAAAGACCCCTGATAGGATTTGAACCTTGTCTGCCTCTTTTCTGGGTGTGACAAGTTCACTCTGCCCAGGTCTTCTTTTATCCAGGAATGCCTGGATCTTATCAGTGGAGATCTGAAAGCCAGGAGGACAGCCATCTATAACAACTCCGGTTGCGACACCATGACTCTCACCAAATGTTGTTACCCTGAAGTTTTGCCCAAATGTGTTCATGCAAGCAGCTCCCTGATCCGAAGAACTGGTGTGTCAATCCCGGTAAGAATGCGAAACTGTTCGGCCAGCTGATGAATAAACATCTCTGTTCCTGGAATGACAAAGCATCCTGCGGCAAGGGCAGCCTTAAGAAGAGGTGTGTCTCTTGGAGTATATACAAGGTCAAAGACCTTCATCCCCGGTTTTAAGGCAGATACAGGAACAGGGATACCTGGATCTGAACCCATACCCACCGGTGTTGCATTGATTAAAAGGTCAGGATGAAACTTTCCGATATCACCAGGAACTCCGGTCTCTGCACCAGTCTTCCTGGCAAGATGCTTTGCCCGGTCAGGTGTCCTGTTCAGGATTACCGGGGTAAACCCACGCATTGAAACGGCATATACCGCTGCTGCCGCAGCACCACCTGCACCAAGGATCACTGCCCTGTCTCCTTCTGCTCCTTCAAGAGGGCGATAGATGCCTATCCAGTCGGTATTAAAACCAAATTTCCTGTCATCCTGCAGGAGGACAGTATTTACCGCTCCTATGGATTCTGCATCATGTTTTACTTCATCAAGGAAGGGGATTATTGCCTCTTTATGTGGAATTGTAACCGAAAGGCCGCGGACGCCGGTTCCAGGAAGGGATGCAAGAAACTTCCCCGGGTTTTTATGTTCAAACCAGGTATAATGTGCAGGCATCCCGTAATCTGCAAACAGGCGGTTGTAGATACCAGGGCTCTTGCTATGCAGGGAGGGATAGCCAAGAATTCCATACAAAAAGGCATCATTGACTCCGGATAGAATTTTTAAGAGATTCTTCTCTGATTGTGGGACAGGAGTATTTATTACATGAGACAGGAGCCTGCTCCGACTTTCCCTGTCACAGATCCCGTTTTCAAGGATATTCATAATCTGTGCAGCCGCCTCATCCGGGGTTGTACTGCCTGTATCAATCACGATATCTGCTGCACTCCGGTAAAGTGGCATCCGTTCATTTAGAACCTGGTTTATCTCGTCCTGTGGGGAGAGCCCTGTAAGGGAAGGACGATCTGTCCTGTTAATTCGTTTGTGTATTATTTCAGGGCCGGAGCTCAGAAGAACAATGATGCTGTTCATCCTGAGCAGCCTGATATTATCCGGCCTGGTTATGGCCCCTCCACCAGTGCTGATTATTCCTGCCCCGGATGGAAGTCGTGCAATTACGTGCTGCTCCAGCTCGCGAAATCCTGCTTCACCCTCAGACTCAAATATCTTTGGTATCGTCTTTCCTGCCGCTTCCTCGATAAGCTGATCTGTATCAATAAAACCCTGGCCTGTAAGGCGGGAAAGAGCCTTTCCAACAGTACTCTTTCCGGTTCCCCTGTACCCAATCAGCACAATACGGCGCTTTGCCATATCCGTTTTAGTTCCTCCCAAAATCCTGGATAAGATTTAGTAACACATCCGGCATCAAGGATCGTGACATCACCTGTAAGACAACCAAGCACTGCAAAGCTCATCGCCGTCCGGTGATCATTCTCCGGGTGAATGATTCCCCCATGAAGGGGGGCAGGACGAATTGTTATGGCATCCTCCTCCGTTTCAACGACTCCTCCAAGAGAGGTAAGACCGCATGCGATGGCTGCTATCCTGTCACTTTCTTTCATCCTCAGGTGATGAATCCCGAAGATCCTTGTAGGCCCTGCTGATGCTGCGGCTACCATGCAGACGGTCTGCACTATATCAGGACAGTCTGACATATCGACGGTAATACCTTTGAGCGGGGATGAGAGTTCACGTGTAAGAGTGACAGAGTCTTCACCACTTGTGATGAAGCACCCCATCTCTTCAAGTATCTGAAGAAGTCTCCTGTCCCCCTGTGCTGAGACGGGATTTAGCCCTGTGACCGTCGCAGTTCCTCCGCATATCGCAGCAAGGGCAAACCAGTATGATGAAGAGGAATAGTCCCCTTCGATAACATAAGTCCCTGGCCTGTACTTTCTTCTGGAAGAGACCAGGAAGGCCGGTTCTCCATGTTCTCCTTTCATTACGATAACTTCAGCACCAAATGCCTGCATACAGTCAGCAGTCATCAGGATATAAGGCAGTGAAACCGGATCTCCGGTAAGCAGGACCTGAAGATCATTTACTGCATATGGGGCAGCAATCAGTAAAGAGGAGATGAACTGGCTTGAGATACCCCCGTCAATGCTGAATTTTCCGCCAGAAAACCTGCCATCAATCCTGACGGGAGGATAACCTGGTTTTTCAGGGTAAGTGATCCTTCCTCCTGCTTTATTCAAAGTCTCAACAAGAGGTCCTAAAGGCCTCTCCTTCATCCTTTTGCTACCGGTCAGGATAACGGGCCCGTCAGCCAGTAAAGAGACGGCAGTAAGAAGCCGCATGGAGGTTCCGGAGTCCTGTATGTTCACCTCTTCTTTCGGTTCAAAAAGTCTGCCCCCCTGGCCATGCACCCTTATATTATCCCTGCACCAGTCAAGTCTTATTCCCATCTGCATGAGGGCCCTTGCCGTCATTCTTGTATCATCTGCATCCAGTTGCCCGATGATCTCTGACTCTCCGTCGGCCAGTGCGGCGATGATAAGTGCCCTGTGAGTATTACTCTTCGAAGCAGGTGCGGCAACAGTGAAACAGACCGGTCCGCATCTCCCGATATTCATCTGCATGGATCTTCTCCTGCAAGACGGTAACATCCAAGGTGCTTTACCCTGGTGATTGCACTGATTCTTTTTACTGCGTCTTGCCAGGCCCCTTCACATTGCAGGTCGATAAAGAACACATAGTTGCCCATGCACCTCTTTGAAGGTCTTGACTCTATCCTTGTCAGGTTCACACCGGTCTCTTTAAAGGGGCTTAAGAGATCATAAAGCAGACCTGCGCGATTTTCTCCGGGATCGACAATAATGCTGCATTTTTCAGGGTTATTCTTTTGTGATGGCTCCCTTCCAATGACTACAAACCTTGTCACATTATCCTGGTTGTTCTCTATGTTCTCCGCAAGAACCGGGATGTCCAGGCTGTCTGCAAGGGTTTTTGAGATGATGGCAGCAGATCCGGGCCGGTTTTTCTGGGCATGGGCACTTGCTGCATTACTCTCGGTGTGAATGACAGGAATACCAAGTTCATCGATGTATTTGCTGCACTGATCATGGCTCTGGGGATGGGCAAATATCACCTGGATCCTGTCAGGGGAAGTGTCTGAAGCCAGTGTGTGATGGATCTTAAGATAATGTTCCTCGCAGATGAATACAGGATGCTGCATAAGCCCGTCCATAGTTGCGATAACTCCTCCGGCCTCGCTGTTTTCAAGGGGTACAAGCCCTGGTATCCCGGTCATAAGCACCTTTGAAAAGATTGTGCTTATAGTCGGGACAAGGATGATCTCTGTATCCATCTTAAGTGCAAGATCATGTGAGAATGTCCCTTCAGGCCCAAGTGTTATCAGCGTCACCAGTTTACCATCTCCTGTATGAGAAGATCTGTCTCCTTTTGAGCCAGCTCGCAGAATGATCCGTACCATTCACGGGATGCAAGAAACTCTCTGGCTAATGCATCCTTGTCTCCTTTATTTACCATCCCTGATATCTCAAGAAAAGCCTTATGACACATCTCAAGGACGGCCGGTACCTGTGGATTCATGCATAGAATATCGGCATAGAGTTCAGGGTTCTGGGCAAGCAGCCTCCCGGCTATTCCGGTCTCGATCCTGTAAACCGGACTTATGTATGATTCAGTATCAGCAGGAGATATACCCAGCCTTCTCATGGTTCCGGCAAGCAATATTGCTTTAAAATGAGTAAGCCCCTGGATTACAGCCATCATACGGTCATGCTCATCAGCTGTTGTTATGGTCACCCTGGCACCCTGTTCTTCAAATAAATCTTTGAAGAACCGGAGATCATCTTCATTGCACCGGGCAGGAGTTGCAACTATCGTCTGTCCACGGATAGTCCCGGCTGTAGGGCCAAACATCGGATGAAAACCTATAACCCTTGCCTTTGATGTAAGCATGGCCTTTACCGGGGAGATTTTCAGCGATGTCAGGTCTGCAAGCAGCTGGTGCTCCCCAAGCAGGGGGGCAATCTCATGGATGACTGATATGGTATCCCTGATCGGGACGGAAATGATAACTATGTCAGAAAGACGTGCGGCATCTTCCCAGGTAATCTCTGTCTTCCGGCCTGCGATAAGCACTTCATGCCCTGCTTTTTTAAAGACCTCCGAGAAGAGTCTTCCCATCCCGCCGGTTCCGCCTATGATGCCAGTCTTCATTTTATTTCTCTATGATCATCTCGTCAACTGCCATGCCAAAGTGGCGGCCACCGGTCTCAATCCTTCCAAGTACAATATCACCAGGTTTTAATGAAGTGACTGAAACCGCGGTATTGTCCGGGCGCACAAGCCTGATGGTCTCGGCATTTTGAAGGATTACTGATACCTTCTGTCCTTCGCTCTCTGCCTCAACAAGAAAGAGAGGACGTCGCTCTATTTTTACGCGACCGACAGTAGCCTCCCGGCCTGAACCGTCACCGTGAACTATCATCACCCTGTCTCCTGCTTTCAGGTCAGCAAGGTATGCAGTCTTTCCACCAGGGACCTGCAGGTATGCATGAACACCTCCTGCATTGACCCGGAATGGTCTTGGCGCAACATATGGATTTTCAAGAGTCTCTGCATGAACCAGGAAGAAACCAGAGGAAGTGTTCCCGACAAGCATCCCTTCCCCGTCGGTCATGAGCGAACAGGTATCCACGCATACCCTCTCTCCCATCCCGACAGGCTTTACCAGGGTTATGGTAAGCTGGCTGAGCTTTTGTCCTGGTGTGCCTGACTGGACCAGCCTTGAGACTGACCTTACAAGGTCAGGATCATCTGTCCTTACCAGAACCCCGGCAACACCCTTCTCAAGTACTGTGAGGGCCTGTTCAGCCTCTTTCAGGCTGGATATCACGGCAATGACATTATCCCCGCATGCAACCAGGTTCTCCAGGGGAATTATCGTCCAGTCAGGGGTATGAACGATTATCCTGCAGGTTCTGGCAGCCTCCATCGCACGCTCCTGGTCCTCTGTATTCTCAATCGTTATCTCATGAATATCCTGCTCAGGGACAAGATCGCCATCAGGGGCAATTACAAGTATCCTTCCAAGTTCCCTGACTGGTCCTGCAGAATCTGCAATAACTCCGTCAGCCCCTGATTCGAGTGCTGCAATTGCAAGCTCCTTGTTCCATGGCCTTAAATCCACAAGTACCTGTTTCATGATTCCTCAAAGGGTTTCAGGTCTTGCTCCCTGGTGGACAACCTGCGATACATTTGATACGAACTTTGCAACATTGTCACGCTGAAAGGCATTTCTTCCCATGCAGACCCCTGCACATTTTGCAAAGTGAACCGCGTCGTAAATCGTCCTGTAGGTATCAATGTCCTCGCCTTTCTCGCCACCGGCGATAAGTACCGGAATTGATGAAGCTTTAACTATCTTGGCAAAAGATTCAGGATCCCCTGTGTAGTTTGTCTTTACAAGATCGGCCCCCAGCTCTTCAGCTACCCTTACAGCATGCCCGACATGGCCTGGATTATTTGGATCTATCCCCCTGCCACGCGGGTAGATCATCGCAAGGAGCGGGATTCCCCAACGGTTACAGTCTCGGACAACCTGGCCAGCTGATTCTATCATCTTTGACTCCTGTGGTGCACCAAGGTTGATGTGAATAGAGACAGCATCTGCACCAAGGGAGACGGCCTCTTCTACGCTGCATATCAGGACCTTATCGTTGGGATCAGGGTTCAGGCTTGTCCCTGCAGACAGGTGGATAATCAGACCAATATCCCTCCCTTTTCTCCGGTGACCAGGCCGGACAAGGCCTTTATGCAGGATGATAGCATTTGCCCCCCCGTCAGAGACTTCGGCAACCGTATCGGTCATGTTTAAAAGACCGTCTATCTGCCCCAGTGTCATACCATGATCCATCGGGATGATGACGGCTTTACCAGTATTCCTGTCCATTATCCGTTCGATTCGGATCTGTTTGCCTATCATAAGACCCCTCCCCTGAGCATCTCATGCACTTCAGCTGCACTCATCCCTTCATGGACGATCTTTGCACAGGCACGGACAAAGGATGCAGGGTTTGCATGCTGGAAAGCATTCCTTCCGATAGAAAGACCGGCTGCACCACCTTCCATAGACCCTTCGATAAGCTCAAGGGTTGTCAGGTCATCTGTCTTTGAACCTCCTGCCACAACTACCGGAACAGGGCAGCATCTTGTCACTTCACGGAAACTGTCAGGATCTCCGGTGTAGTTGGTTTTAACAAGATCAGCACCAAGCTCGGCAGCAACCCTTGCCGCAAGTCTTACATGCTCTACAGCATGCTCATCGTTGATGTTCCGGCCACGTGGGTACATCATCGCAAGGAGAGGAACTCCCCATTCCATGCATTCGATGGCCACATGTCCAAGGTCGGTCAACATCTGTGCTTCAGAATCTGCCCCGATGTTCACATGAATCGAGACGGCATCAGC
This sequence comes from Methanomicrobiales archaeon, assembly GCA_012520015.1. Classification (GTDB taxonomy): domain Archaea; phylum Halobacteriota; class Methanomicrobia; order Methanomicrobiales; family Methanospirillaceae; genus Methanospirillum. Next base: position 3,099 of record JAAYPD010000347.1, on the reverse strand, counting down.
ACCCATCTTCAGTGCATTTGTCACAGAGTTCACAAGGACTTTTTCGTTGGGATCAGGCCCTATCGATGTTGAAGCGGACAGGTGCAGGATCAGTCCGACATCATGACCACGCTGCCTGTGTCCATGCAAGGCAAGACCCACGTGCCCCAGAACTGCATTGGCACCCCCTTCTGCGACCGCGTTTACTGCATCAGGCAGGTCAACCAGGCCTTCAATCGGCCCCAAGGTTACCCCGTGATCCATCGGCACTATTATTGTTTTTCTCGTGTTACGGTTCATGATTCTTTCAAGTCTGATATCTTTACCTCTCATAACAGATCACTCCGGATTTGGCAAGAGTAATCACTCAATACCAAAAATACTGGAAAAAGCTAAAAAAGAACGAATAAACGGGATATAAAACAGGACAGTCGTTCTGAACAGAAGACAGGCTGGGAGAAGCAGGGCTGCATAATGTTGCCGTCTTTACACCCTCCACACATTCTGTCATGATCAGGAATCAGTTTAATCACGTATAAATATATCGCAGATCATGCTATGTCATAGCATGACATGGTGTTAAAAGCATCAACAATTCAACAGGTCACGCACAAAAATTTTGAAGTTTACTTCTTTGCCTTTTTAATCTGGATGACATCCCCCATGGTGGTGGTCATCCTGGCATGGTGAAGGTCAGCAGGCTCAGATGAACCATCGTCAAGCAGACTGATATTAAGTGTTTTCTCCAGCTTCTTCCGAACCTCATCTTCCGGAATCAGTTCGCCTTTTTCAAGTTTCCTGATCAGAAGTTCGCGTTCCATCATAGAAAGGGCAAGATCTTTCTGTGTCATTCCAAGTTTCATCCTGGCATCCCGGATCCTGTCAGCATAATCCTCTACCAGGTCTCCGCCCATCCGGTCAAACAGATCCTTTGAACGTTGAACCTGTGGCCTGGTTCCGGCATGACCGGATGAACGGGAAACCTGTGCCGCGGGTGTCCTGGAAGAGCCCTGAACCTCAGTACCATACCTGGCACAAGCATTGCACACAAGGAGCTCAGTCCCTTCGATCCTGATTCTTTTCAGAGGGTCTTTACCTTCTGCGCCGCACATTTCACACTGCATTTTCGCAAACATCATATAGTCACTTACACCTATATACCTGATTGATCAGATGGCAGAAGCAGCCCGACACCCTGATGATGCGAAAACTCCGGAGGAAATATACCGGTATCTGGTAGACCGGGTTGCTGGTATGGAATCTCAAAACCAGGGATTAAAAGAGCAGATAAGGCAACTTGAGTCAGATAAACGATATATTGAGACCCAGAAGATCAGGTACGAACGCGAGGTTCGCAAGCTGAAAAGCGAGATCGAACATCTTAAAACGCCCCCTCTCATCGTCGGCACCATAACAGATATCATCGATACAAGCCGTGTAGTTGTGCGTTCCAGTGCGGGGCCACGGTTTCTTGTAAGGGTTTCACAGTCTGTAAAACCAGGGACCCTTAAAGCAGGTGCCAGGTGCACGTTAAACCAGCAGTCACTGGCCATTGTTGAGGTGCTCCCAAGTACTTATGATTCGCAGGTTTACGGGATGGAACTTGTCGATACACCCACCGAAACTTACGAGGATATTGGAGGTCTTGAGAAGCAGATCATGGAGATTCGCGAAGCCGTTGAGCTTCCAATGACAAGACCTGATCTCTTTGAGAAGATAGGAATCAACCCGCCTAAGGGTGTCCTGCTTTACGGGCCTCCGGGGACCGGGAAAACGCTTCTTGCAAAGGCCGTGGCGCATGAGACACATGCCATCTTCATGCATACAGTTGGATCAGAGCTTGTCCAGAAGTACATCGGTGAAGGGGCACGCCTTGTAAGGGAACTTTTTGACCTTGCAAAAGAGAAGGCCCCATCCATCGTATTCATCGACGAGATAGATGCCATAGGTGCATCACGCACAGAGGCCATGACATCCGGCGACCGTGAAGTTCAGCGTACCCTTATGCAGCTTCTTGCAGCAATGGACGGTTTTGAACCAAGAGGAGACGTAAAGATAATCGGTGCAACAAACCGTATTGATATCCTGGATGCAGCCCTCCTCCGTCCTGGCAGGTTTGACCGGATCATTGAGATTCCGCTTCCTGATACTGAAGGCAGGTACTCAATCCTAAAAGTCCACACAAGATCCATGACGCTTTCTGATGATGTGGACCTGGTCGAGATCGCCAGGTTGACGGATGGAAGAAATGGTGCAGACCTGAACGCAATCTGCATGGAAGCTGGTATGTTTGCAATCAGAAAAGAGCATGGACAGGTCTGTCATGAGGATTTCCTGACTGCATTAAACAAGTTCAGGTGCGATTTCGAGAAGAACCAAAAGCTCATGACCCCAGGCGTAATGTTTGCCTGAAGATATTTCCTGAAGACTCCCTTTTTTATATTGATATTTAAGCGTCAGAGAAACTCTGATACCTGGTATTCTTCTTCAGAGCAGTGAACTAAAAAGACATATCCCCCCATGGTCCTGTTATCTTCAAAAGTGAATGATCCCTTGCAGACATCGCATTTATCGATGTCGCCATCACCTTTTACCCAGTACCATATCTTCCAGGGCCAGGGATCTACCAGTGGCTGCCTTGTGACATACCAGGAGTTTGCAACCGCCGGGGTGCAATAAACACCGGGAGTTATTTCAAAGAGGTGATCAGTTCCATATCTTCTGATAAAATATTTAAGGTCAGAAGCGAGGGAAAGGGCAGCTGATAATGAACTTATCCTGATGATAATACCGACCGGGATCTCAAGGTGTTCATAAAACCGAAGAGCGTTCCAGGCCGTCTCAGAGCTTCTCAGTTCCTGGTATATCCTGACACCCGGCCTGCTGAATATCAGCAGATTCATAAAAAACGGTATTAGCGGAACATCCGCTCTTCGATCTCATGCCCGTCGCCTGATACCTTGCTTATGGCATCAAGCAGGTCCTGGTTAGTCACTTCAAATGCACTCTTTCGAACGGCGAACATGCCAGCTTCCATGCATACTGCCTGGATCTGTGCACCGGTCATCCCTTCGGTCAGAAGTATTATCTCTGCAAGGTTGACATCAGGTGAAAGGGTCA
>JAAYPD010000346.1 GCA_012520015.1 Methanomicrobiales archaeon | reverse complement strand
CAACCCCGCCCCAGCTCAATTGTAGCTGCACTTTATACCGCCCGCGACCTGGAGGTGGATGTAGCAGTGCTGCATGGCCCTTCAGGATGTTCATTTAAACATGCCCGCCTCCTTGAGGAGGATGGTATGCGTGTTCTGACTACCTCCCTTGCGGAGAACGAGTTTGTCTTTGGCGGGCAGTCCAGGCTTGAGGAGGTCATTCTTTATGCAGAAGAAAACTTCTCACCAAAGAGGATGGCAGTCATGGGAACCTGCGTCTCGATGATAATAGGAGAAGACCTTCAGGCCGCAATAGACAATTCCGGTGTTGGAACAGAGACGATTGCCGTAGATATTCATGCAGGGTTTACCGAAAATATCGACGGAGTGCTGGCAACACTCAGACCTGCAGCAGAGATAGGATGGATATCTTCAGATGAACTTGCAAGACAACAGGAATTGTTAAAATCTGCAAACCTGGTCGAAAGGCTAAGAGGAGCCGCAGTAAAAGAGTATATAGAGCCTTCAAGAGGAGACCTCAAGTATAAGGTTGCAAAAAGGCTTGTTGACCTTATTCACGAAGGAAAGTCGGGCGTTGCTATCATGAATGCCAAAAAAGAGACCGCGTACATGTTCTCCGACGGACTTATCGCCCTTCATGACATCGCCCCTGATGCATCGATACAATATTCTGCAAACCTTGAGATGCGGGGACTTCCGAAAGTAAGAAGAGATGCCGGGAGGATCATCGCAGGTCTTGACGCATCAGGGTTAAACTACAAAAAACAAGGGGCACTTGACGAATATGGCGCGACAGGCGATATGCTTGGACAATGGATGCAGGAACAAAACCCAGACTTTGCCTTAATAACCGGAGTGCCCCATGCTATACCACGGGAATACACCGATGGAATAGAGTGCTTTTCAGTAACTAACGGGCCACGACAGGTTGCACCACTAAAGGACCTTGGGCATGAACATGTCGTTGTGGAGATAGATCTTCACCCGCGGACACTTGGTGTTAGATCCATAATAGAATCAGAGTTTGGAGCGGTGATAAGGAGCTTTGCATGAAGGCTTTCCTGGTCGCCGGTGACCGGTCAGGATCAGGAAAAACAAGCATCACACTTGCAATAGCCGCAGCCTTTGCAAAAAGGTGGAATGTCCAGACCTTCAAAGTCGGGATGGACTATATCGATCCCTCATACCTTACCGGTGTTACCGGCCGGCAGTGCAGGAACCTTGACTCTTTTGTGATGAACAAAGAGGAACTCTCCGCCGTCTTTGAGCATGCATGCATAGGCGCCGATATTGCCATCGTCGAAGGAGTCAGGGGCCTTTACGAGGGGGCGGAGAGCATTGAGGATATCGGAAGCACTGCATCGATCGCCAAACATTTTGGACTGCCTGTTATCCTTGTAATTGATGCAAAAAGCATAACCAGGAGTGCAGCAGCGCTTCTTTACGGGTTTATGAAATTTGACCCTGATGTGCATATCGCCGGGGTTATCCTCAATAATGTCAGGGGAGAAAAACACGTAAATAAGGCGATCGGGGCGATTAAGCATTATTGCAATGTCCCGGTGATAGGAGCAATTCCCAGGGTTGAAAACCTTGATTTAACGATGAGGCATCTTGGCCTTGTCCCTTACGAGGAAGGAAAGAAAGATAACCGGTTCCTTGACCGGGTATCATCCATTGTCGAGATGATATGCAGCCACCTGGACCTTGATGCACTTCTCTCCTTATCCTGTGAAAAAGAAGAGATGGTTCATATCCCCCGTCTTTTTGCGCCAGATATACAAAGTAAAAGGGCAAAAATTGGCATTGCAAGGGATGAGGTATTCAATTTTTATTATGCCGACCTGTTCTCCCTTATTGAATCAAAAGGGCATGAGATAGAATATTTCTCACCGGTTCACGGAGATCTTCCTGATGCCGACGGTTATTTTTTTGGTGGCGGGTACCCGGAATACCATGGACATAAACTTGCAGAGAACCAGTCGATGATGGAAGATATCCGGACGGCTGCAATGGATCAAAGGCCGGTGTTTGCTGAATGCGGGGGCCTTATGTATCTATGCAGGAAGATAGAGATTTTGCAGGATTTTTCCGTGCTTTCAAAGGGGACCTCGTTTAAGATGGCAGATGTGCTTCCTGCAAGGTGCACCATTCCAAAAAAGCGCATAGTTACTTATGTTACCGGCAAGACTACCCGGGATTTTCCGTTTGGTTCAGGTAAATCTCTTGCGGTGAAGGGCCATGCATTTCATTACTCAACTGTTCACCCGGATAACGGTGTCACTTTTGGGTATGAACTAAACCGCGGGTTTGGTATTAACGAGACGCAGGATGGTCTTGTAAAGGGTAATGTAATCGGATCTTATACTCACATCCACCCTGTCCCTTCACGCGAGCTTTTGTATTCATTTTTGTCCGCTTGTTTGTCTGACCCTGCACCTTAATAGTCATTTTATCCTTCTTTTTCTTCATTACCCTGAGCATGAGGTTGATACTTTATGAGAAAGGGAATCAGATACTTTGGTATGCAGATATATATCGATGGGAAATTCTATCCCAAAGAGGAGGCTAAAGTATCGGTTTTTGACCATGGATTTCTTTATGGTGATGGCGTTTTTGAAGGAATCCGTGCATATTCAGGAAAAATATTCCGGCTTCATGATCACCTTGACCGACTTTATGATTCTGCAAAAACCATAGACCTTGCAGTTCCTATCTCAAAGGAAGAGATGACTGCTGCAATAATTGAGACCTGCAAGCGAAATAATTTAAAAGATGCGTACATAAGGCCTCTTGTCACCAGGGGTGTAGGGGACCTTGGGCTCGATCCCAGAAAGTGTTCTAAGGCCACGGTTGTGATCATTGCCGTGGAATGGGGTGCCATGTATGGAGATCTTTACGAAAAGGGGCTGAAGGCTGTTACTGTCTCGGTCCGGAGAAATCCTGCTGAGGCTCTTCCACCTAATGTAAAAAGCCTGAACTACCTGAATAATATCCTGGCCAAGATTGAGGCTAACTACAAGGGCGGGGATGAAGCCATCTTTTTCGATACAAACGGGTATGTCTCTGAAGGGTCTGGAGACAATATCTTTGTTATCAAAAACGGCGTGATTATTACGCCACCAACCCTGAACAACCTTAGGGGTATCACAAGAGCGGTGGCTCTTGAGATTGCATCTTCTCTTGGGATCACCCTGCAGGAGAGGAACATGGGATATTTCGATCTCTACAGTGCAGATGAGGTCTTTGTTACAGGAACGGCTGCAGAGGTGGCACCAATCACCTGGATTGACGGGCGCACGATTGGGAACGGAAAACCTGGTCCTATCACGCGTCAGTGTATGGAACAGTTCAAAATAGTGGTTAACAAGGAAGGAACACCTGTCGTATAGGTGAAACTACCAATATATTTTTAAGTATAGAAGTAGACATTTGGAGGCACACGCTGATATAGTGTAGTCCGGCCAATCATGTCGGCCTTTCACGCCGACGACTGGGGTTCGAATCCCCATATCAGCATATACGTTTGTAGTATGGTTTTACATTCAAACTGGGACTGATGTTTATTTATTGTTTTTTAAAGAAATTATCATCAATCTAAATATTTTATTAAAACTGTCAAATAAATTTTAACCTGTATTTTTTTCTTGTAGGGTGATATAAAGCCTTCAATTTTCTAATAATTTTTAAAGAAAATAAATTTTTAGATTAATTCATTAAAAGCAAATAATAATTGTTTCAGAGTTAAAAAAAAAATTATTTTCGAGATAGATAATCAATTACAAAGCATAACAAT
>JAAYPD010000345.1 GCA_012520015.1 Methanomicrobiales archaeon | reverse complement strand
GTCGGAACGGCGATCATGATCGGAGGAAACATAAAAGGCCATACGCGGGTGCTTACAACCGCGATATCTCTTCAGACATCGATGGGAAACTTTAACCTTTCTCTGGCTCTTGGGATCATTCTTCTGGCAATTGCGTTGGTAATCAACCTTTTCATGGGGTTCGTCCAGAACAGGTAAGTACGATGATTGATATCCGGAACTTAACAAAAGAATTTGATGGTAACTATGTCCTCACCGATGTGTCAGAAACCATCCGGAAAGGAGAGATTTTTGCAATCATCGGGCCATCAGGCCAGGGTAAAACCACCCTGCTTCGGATCCTCGGACTTCTTGAAAGACCTACATCAGGCCAGGTGCTTCTTGAAGGCAGGTCAATAACACATCTTTCTGATAATGATCCAGTCCGAAGACGCATTGGAATGGTCTTTCAAAACCACGTCGCATTCAAGGACTCTGTTTACAATAATATTGCTATCGGGCTTCGGTACCGTGGGTTTGGAAAGGATGAAATAAAGAAGAAGATACTTCAGAAACTTGATGAGATTGGACTTGCAGGATATGAGAATCGGAAAGCCACAACCCTTTCAGGAGGAGAAAAGCAACGGGTCTCACTTGCAAGGGTAATGGTGACAGGGCCGGACATCCTGATTCTTGATGAACCTACGGCTAACCTTGATCCTGTGTCAACAGAAGTCATTGAAGATCTCATACGCTACTACAACAAGGAACTTGGTACAACTGTCCTGATGTCTACCCATGATCTCATCCAGGGGCAAAGGCTTGCAGACCGGGTTGCAGTGATGATGAATGGACGGTTCATCCAGTCGGGCACAATATTTGATGTATTTACCCGTCCGTGCTCTGTCGATGTTGCAAAATTTATAGGCATAGGTAATATCCTCCCTGGAAAGGTCATCAGAAAAGAAGACGGTATATCGGTGATTTTGACGCATGGTGTCGAAATTTTTGCAATAGGCGAAAACCCTGTAGGAACCCGGGTAAAAGTTGCCATCCGCCCTGAGGAGATTACCTTACACACCGGCCCTGACCGGTGGTCCAGCGCAAGAAATGTAATATTTGGAACAGTCACCGGTGTCAGACCCTTTGGAATAATCAGTCTAATTGGTGTTAAGTCAGGGGATCTGCATTTATCAGCCCAGGTTACATGGCAGTCAATCCATGAGCTGGATCTAAAACCCGGAGTTCAGGTCGTGCTTTCTTTTAAAGCGCCGTCAGTTCATCTAATGCCAGAAGAAAATCACCATGAATGTCGATAATAATTCATTTTCACATCATTCATATCTCCTCTCTGAGCTTGCCGGTTCTGTAGGAAATTTTGGCACAGTCCTCCCACTTCTTTTTGCCGTCTCATTCTCATGCGGGATGAATGTCTCTTTAATGCTGCTCTGGGCTGCTGTATGGTATATTATCACAGGACTATATTACCGCATTCCGATTCCAGTGGAACCACTAAAAGCTGTAGGGGCCATTGCAATCGCCGAGTCGGTTTCCACCCACCTGATCGCTGCTTCAGGTATTTTAATGGGAGTGATATGTTTATGCATCGGATTTTTTGGATGGATGGACCGGGTCAGAAGAATCATTCCTGAACCTGTCATAAGGGGAGTACAGCTCGGCCTTGCGTTGATTTTTGTTAAAAGTGCAATACCAGGATTTATCCTCCCGGACCTTTCCTTTGCAGCCGTATCCGCTGGAATCGTCTGTGTATTCCTGCTTATAAAAAGGGTTTTAAAAATACCTGATCTCTCTGCTATTTTCATTATTGGTTCCGGGTTCTTTATTGCTTTTTTGAGTACCGGGTTTCCGTCTATTACTTTTTTTTCAGTTCCCACTCTTCAATTGCCCTCGTCGTCAGATTTTTTCGATGCGTCAGTTCGTTTAATTCCTCCCCAACTCCCTCTTACCCTGACAAATGCCATCCTTGCTACTTCCCTCCTCGTTCATGATCTGTTTAAAAGAGATGAAAACCCTGATAAGATCTGTAAATCGATAGGTCTGATGAGTTTATCCTCATCGTTATTTGGAGGTTTTCCAATGTGTCATGGGGCCGGGGGTCTGGCAGCTCACTACAGGTTTGGCGCAAGAGGGGGACTTTCATTAATTCTGGGAGGGTTGGTTCTCTTGCTAACCGG